>CALLVY010000819.1 GCA_938015925.1 uncultured Saprospiraceae bacterium | reverse complement strand
TATACGGTTTACTTTAAGCAAGGCAAGCGCTACGTTCATATTTCACCTCCGATTTTTAAAGATCGCTGGTCGCTTGAAAAGGCATTTTTTAATGCAAAAGATATTGCAGGCGCTTCGACAGAACCCGTTTATGCGGAAGTCTGGGATTCCTTGAAAGTCACTTATTTTGATATCAAAACACCATTTGTTGTTGAGGGGAAGAAATTACCTTGGGCTTATATCGGTGGCGCGCTGGCATTATTGGCTTTGTTGTTTTTGGGCTATCAAGCCAATCAAAATGCCAAGCGTAAGAAAATGCAGGACTTGGTAGAAAAGCGGAAAAAAGAATTGAATATGGGACAAAGTCCGCCACGAAAATCTATGCCGAAAAAAGAAACCAGTCCGCCAGATAAAAAAGAAGCGGCCATCCTTGCTGCGGAGCATGAGTTGGATGCGGAAGAAAACAAAATTATTGATTTGGCACAAGAGGAAGTGCCCGCTATTAGCGAAGAAATTCAAGAAGATCTAATGCCGAACGAAGAGAAGAAACAAGGGTTTGTGATCAAAAAAATTCGTAAGGCTCATAAAGAAGGAGGCGATGAAAAAGCCAATTTTGCGAGTGGGAAAACGGATGAAGAGGATTACTATTTGGCTGCTTTAAGTCGACATTGGACAAATACTAAAATCGAGAATATTGGTTTGCACAAAAAAGCCATTTTGGGATTGAATAAATTTTTACATACCCAAAATGTGAGTGTGATGGATGAATCTGAAGGAGCTATTCCTGAGATCGGTGGTTTTCTGATGGGGAGTTTTTTCTTTGATGAAGAACGCGACGTTTATCAAGTCAGTATCGAAGAGTTTGTACCCGTTAGTCCTTCTTTTAATAATGTATATTCCTTGGAATTTAGTACCAATAGTATTGTTCAGGAACTGGGCGATGCCCAGGATCACTTTCCTGACTTGTCACTGATTGGTTGGTTTCATACGCACCCAGGACATGGTTTATTTCTATCAAAACCAGACCTCACTATTCATGAAGGCTTCTTTAGAGAGCCTTATCAATTCGCGATGGAAATTGATAGCATGACCGAAGATTTAGATTGTGCTTTTTTCTCCAGAAAATCGGATGGAAAAATGAATAATAAAGATTCTAGAATCCCAGGATCTATTTGGTTTCCTTGGGTAGAAATTGAAAAAATAACCAGACGAAAAAGTTGATGTGTTTTCTTCTTGGCTTTTCTATTAAGAAAACCCAAAGAACCATTTTAGAATAAACGCTAACCGAAAGAATATTTTGAATCGTAGACCAATTTATTATTTGCCCTTTTTTCTTTTGCTACTGCTATTAGCAACGACAAGTCTGTCTGCGCAAAATACAGAGGCTTCCCAGAAGTTTGAGATTTCCAAAATGGAAGTAGATGTCGTGAAAAGTGAAATCCAATTATACCTCAAAGCATTGGACCGCGATCAGCCCATGGACCTCAATTTGGCCGGACTGGAAGTTACCGAGAATATCGAAGGCCAAAGCAGCTTGCTCAGTATTTTACCTCCCATCAAAGATACCCTCATCATTGCCACCGATAGTAGTCGGGTAGAAAGTGCCGATATTTTATTTTTAGTAGATGTCAGTGCAGAGAGTGGGAGAGAAGGCGTAAGGCAAATTAAAAAAATAGGAGCAGAAATTTTAAAAGCTTTGCCTTATGCCAATGCCAATTATTTCTTCGCTTCTTTCTCCGATAAGATCAGTCCAATTCGCAACTATAGCCCCAAAAAGCTCAACGCCGCTTTCGATAATCTTTCTGCCAGCTCCGATGCTCCTGATTTTTATCACTCGCTCATTGAAGGTATTCGCTTTATGAAAAACCAACGGAGTGAGAAAAAAATGATCTTCCTCCTCGCTAGCGGACAAAACGACACCGAAGAAAATAGAAAATACAAAAGCCAATTGCCTTATAATCTCAAGGATGTTATGGCGCAGGTGGAAGACTTAAGTCTTTCCAATTATATTATTCCAATCGCCATCGGCGATCAGCCGAATGTTGACCTACTCGAAAACCTGGTCAAGCGATCCAAATGCGAAGACGATCAGTTTTTTAATGCAGAAGCACCAAGTCGCAAAATGCTAGGTAATGTTTTGGAAGGCGGCAAAAGCATCGCTTCCAATTATATCGTCAAACTCAAACCCGGCGATCCCGCCTTCACCGGAAGAAATCGAACCTATACCCTCCAATGGAGAAAATTACAAACGCCCGAATATGCCTTAACACCAATTGGTTCTTTAGATGCTCCTTTGGGTTTGCGTTTTTCCATTACCGATTTCTTGGTCTATTTTCTCATCGGTCTTTTTATTATCCTTGGCTTTTTATTAGTGGTTAGTTTATTGGTGCCTTTCTTCCGGCGAAGAAATTTTCGCAAAGATTTTGTCAAGCCCTATGTCCAACAAGGCAATCGACGAAAAATGGACCCCATTACCAACGAACCCATCAACCCCGGAGATTTGGTAGTGATGAAGTGCCAGCAAATCACACCACTGACGACTTGGGAGTCTCTTGGGCATTGTCCCAATTTTCCGGATTGCCTCAATTTTCATGTGGCCTGTAGCGGCTCCGGTGCTCCGACCGGACAAGAACGTTTTTTCTCTATGCAAGGCATTTACCGGAAATTGAATTGGACCTGGTTTGGAGCGGTAGGTGGCTTTTTAGCATGGATTATCTTTGCCCTCTTTCAAGCTTTTGATTTTGCCTGGTATAAAAAACTCATCAGTAATTTATTTACAGAAGGCTATACCCGCAAGGCCTCCGCGGCTCTTGATGCGGGCTCCTGGAATTTGCAGTTGGAAACATTGACCAACAATACTTTGGTAGGAGTCGCTTTTGGGATCGGCCTGATTTTAATGCTGTCTTGGGTAGAAGAAAGAAGTCAACCAAGGAAAGTCTCCGTGGCCAGAATTCTTTTGCGAACCTTATTGGCGGGACTCATTGCTTTTGGGGTATTTGCCTTAGGATTTTATTTGCGCTTTTATGATTTTGTCGGCAGCAATTATATGGCCGGTTTGATTACCTGGTTGCTCTTGGGTTTTGCGATTGGTTTGATCCTTTCGGTAAAATCGAGTATCATGTTTAGTAGGGGTGTTTTAGGTGGATTGATTTCTTGTTTGTTGGCTTATCATATTTACCTCGGTATCGAAATGCTGACGGGAGATTTTATTTTGGGGAAATTATTTAGCCTCATTATTCTCGGAGCAGTGCTCGGTACTATTTTGGTAAGTGTTGTTACGGCCTTAGAAGACTTTGAATTAGAATACCTTTCTCCAGAGAAATTTAGAAATATTGTTCCCATCAGTAAGTGGCTAAAATCTGGAGTCGACATCAATATTGGCAACGATTCTGGTTGTTATGTTTACATCAAATGGGACGACGGAGCCGTGCAGCCTCAGCATGCCAAATTGACCTACGAAAATGGCGCGGTTGCCATTACTCCTTTTGCCGAAACGCTAATCAAAGGAAGAATGATTTCTCACAATCGCAAAACCAAT
>CALLVY010000818.1 GCA_938015925.1 uncultured Saprospiraceae bacterium | reverse complement strand
ACTAAATGTAAAATCCCTGGAGTCGTAAAAGATTATACGGGAACGGATGGATGTAAGTTCCTCATTGAAATGGCTAATGGAGAAAAATGGTTGCCCAATAAAATCAATGATGCTTCTTTTAAATTGAAAGATGGTCAAAAGATAATTTTCGGTTATAAGGAGATCACCGATGCGATCACTGTCTGTATGGCAGAATCTAAAGTTGTTGAAATTACTTGTATCAAAGAGGTGACGGAGGAAATAAGCAAACCGACTAAATCGACTAGCAATAAAGAATGTACCAATGCATCCAATCCAATCACGGTCAAATGGATGACCGAAATTATCCGTGCTGAAAATCCAAACCGAATTACAAAATATACTTACCTCGATGGTTGGGCTTATATGATCTTTACTGAAAGCAAACGCTCCTTATACAACTGCCAAGGCAAAAAGCTTTGCCCGGATGCAAGTGGAGATACCCGAACCTGTCTAACCCAATATCTGTCTTCCTTAAGCGATCCTATCCAAATTTATGTGGAAGGGCCTGATGAATAGTTGAAGTACAGATCTATAAAATAAGCAATAAAGAAAAGAATGAATCCAAACCTCGATCCAAGCGCGGAAAATCAAAGTTCACCAGAACAGCAAATCGAAAGAGCCCTACGCCCTATCGATCTGGATGATTTTAGTGGCCAACCCAAGATAGTAGCCAATCTGAGGGTTTTTATTGCTGCGGCCAAACAAAGAGAAGAAGCATTGGATCACGTTTTATTACATGGCCCTCCTGGCTTGGGAAAAACGACGCTTTCTCATATCATCTCCAATGAATTGGAAGCCAATTTAAAAATGACCTCTGGGCCAGTTTTGGAAAAACCAGGAGATTTGGCAGGACTACTCACCAATCTCGAAGAAGGCGATGTTCTTTTTATTGATGAAATCCATCGACTCAATAATGTCGTAGAAGAATACCTTTATTCTGCCATGGAAGATTATCGCATCGATATCATGATCGATAGCGGCCCCAATGCACGAAGTATTCAATTGACCCTCAATCCTTTTACCCTCGTCGGTGCCACTACGCGCATGGGCTTGTTGACTGCTCCGATGCGCGCACGCTTTGGGATCAATTGTCACCTCGATTATTACGACGTTGCGACTTTGATCAAAATCGTCAAACGATCCGCAGAGATATTAAAAGTGCCCATTCATTCAGATGGCGCTGCTGAAATCGCCCGCCGCTCCCGCGGCACCCCAAGGATCGCCAATTCCCTGCTCCGCAGAATCCGTGATTTTGCACAGATCAAAGGAAATGGAACCATTGACCTCGAAATCGCCAAGTATGGACTAGAAGCGCTCAATGTCGATGAAAGTGGTCTTGATGAAATGGACAATAAAATTTTGGATACCATTATCAATAAGTTCAAAGGTGGCCCCGTTGGAATCAGCACCATTGCAACAGCAGTAGGAGAAGAAGCTGGAACGATCGAAGAAGTCCATGAACCCTTTTTGATCATGGAAGGTTATATCCAACGAACGCCACGCGGTAGAGAAGTGACCACAAAAGCCTATAAACATCTAGGTGTTGTACCGCCTTCTGAAACAGGGAAACTGTTTTAAACAAAGTTTCAGAAAAGCAGACTAGGGAAAATTGCACAAGAAAATCCGGCATCGCCGAAAAAAAAGATCATGAAATTATTAGCCAAAACGCTCCAGGGATTAGAACCCATTCTCGAAAAAGAACTACTTGCCTTGGGCGCTACCCATGTCGAAACTTTTACCCGAGCGATTCGGTTTAGAGGAAATATGGAAACGCTCTATCGGGTCAACCTGGAATCGCGAGTGGCCATGCGGGTACTCATGCCGATCTCCTCTTTTAATGCCAGAGATGAAGAAGACCTTTATCGAAAAGTAAAACGCATCGACTGGAGTCGCTACATGACCGAAGAAGAAACCTTGGCTATTGATGGTGTCACCAACTCGGAAGTATTTACCCATTCCAAATACATTGCCCTCAAAAGTAAGGATGCCATTGTGGATCAGTTTCGGGAGAAAACCGGAAAACGCCCCAATGTCAATACCGCCTCTCCTGACTTGAGAATCAACATTCATATTTATGGAATAGAAGTGACCGTCTCTATAGATAGTTCTGGAGATTCCTTGCATAAGCGCGGCTATCGCCGAGAAACATTGGAAGCACCGATTAGTGAAGTCTTGGCGGCGGGTATGATTTTGATGAGTGGGTACAATGGGGATCGGACTTTTATTGATCCGATGTGTGGCTCTGGTACTTTTTTGACAGAAGCCGCTTTGATTGCGTCCAATTTGCCAGCGCAGATGTACCGCAAAGAATTTGGTTTTCAGCGATGGAAAAATTATCGTCCAGAAGTCTATACAAAGATTTATGATGAAGCGATGGCCAAGCAAAGAGTGCCGAGTCATCCCATTTTAGGTTTTGATAAAAACTTCCAGGCCATCAATGTTACCGAAAGGAATATGGAAGCTGCTGGATTAGAAAATATTGTTACGGCCAAAAGACGTCCTTTTGAGCGATTGGTTCCTCCTCCGGGAGGTGGTATCCTGGTCACCAATCCACCATATGGAGAACGACTGGAAGAAGAAGATATCGAAGGTCTTTATCAAATGATCGGTGATCAACTGAAGAAAGAGTTTAAGGATTTTGACGCCTGGCTGATCACTTCCAACTATTCTGCCCTAAAAAGTGTAGGCTTGCGGACCTCTGCAAGGATTCCCATGTACAATGGAGCGCTGGAATGTCGTTTGGTAAAGTATGAGATGTACGAAGGAAGTAGAAAGGGCATGGCTCCGCAAACAGAGGAGGACAAAGCAGCAAGTAAAGAAACGGACAAGCCTGAGGTAAAAGAAGCGGAGCAAGCAGAACTTAAAACAAGCGATCGTCCCAAGAAAGAAATCCGGCGACCAGCGTCTTCTTCCAGGGATTTTAAAAAACCAGATCCACGAGTTAGGAAAGAAGCTGCATCGGATAGAAGTTCAAGATCAGAACGACCAGAAAGAAAATCTTTTTCAAAACGTTCAAGTAGTGAACTACGAAAGAGAATTACTAAGAAGCCACCTAAGAACGACTAAAGAATAACTACCGCATTTATGGCTGTTAAATTCAGACTTATACTTCCTTACTAAGCCATCAATGCTCCAAGAGCCTATCAATCGACATGAAACTATTTATTGGTCTACTATTTTGTATTCTTTTTTTCCTGGGGGAGCTTCCTTTGCAAGCTCAGGTCGGCTTGTCTATTCAAACGGCTTTAGACCACATCGTTCCCGAAATGGATAATCCTGTTTTAACGATAGATAAAAAACCAACACAAACCATTCCTGCAAACCCTCCCCTTTCTGTCGTCCAACAAAAAATCCCCTCTGCTTATGACTATGACCATTTGGGGATATTTTGCAAATTTGAAGTTCAATTAGAAAAGAAATTTAAACTCCCCATGAAATTTCGGCTTGGGGAGGTACAATATACGGAGCAGTTAGAATATGGTCCAAGGTAAATCCTTCCATTCCCTTTTCTACCAAGAACCGTATTATTTAAGTTCGTTTAAATAAAAAAACACCCAAGCAACCTTTTCCACTTCCCAAACACCATGTAGATAGCGAATACAACGAAATCCGACACTAGCCCCTTTTTTAATTAGCTGTCATTTCTAAAATCATTTCCTTATAATTTTCGCGTTGTCCTGCTAAGTAAGCGACAAATCTCAAGTGAATTTCCTTTTTCTCTTGTTTTTTTCCGCTTCTCATAGGGGGAAACGTTATTTTTTTCGACTTAATACTGAATTAACATTAATTTTAAATTAAATTAATCGGTAATAGACGAAAACTAAATGCCGCATTGGGGCTAAAAATCCCGAGCATAAATCGGAAAATTACTATTTGATCATTAAAAGCCCCTTTGAAAAATTCCAACTTGGAAAAATCAAAGGATCATCAATAACACAAATACTCGAATGTTCGACATCTCTTCCATACAGTACAACTCAGATGCCCCTGCCTTTATGGCGATTGTTTTCACGGTATTATGCTCTTTAATTCTAGGCGTATTGTTGGCTTTCACTTACGACAAAACCACAAGAACGGTAGATCGACCTGATCATTTTTTGCAGGCGATGGTCTTGGTGACGGTGGTCGCAGCCATGATTATTCAGGCGATTGGGGATAGTGTAGCGAGAGGTTTGGGAATGATCGGGGCTTTGTCGATTATTCGTTTTCGGACCACCGTTCGGAATCCGCGAAACATAGTTTTCATCTTTGGTGCTATTGCCGCAGGAATTGCATGTGGAGTATTGGGATTTACGATAGCCATTGTAGGTACGGTCGGATTTTGTTTGACGGCTTTTCTGCTGCGTTTTTCTTCCTTTAGTCCCAAAAAGAAATTGATCGGTACTTTAAGGTTGGAAGTCCCCAGGTCTTATGAATCCTTTCCTGAGATAGAGAAATTAATGAATCGTTTTTGCAAAGATTACGTTTTAGACAATTACAAGGTATTTACTGGAGAGAAAAAATCGCACCTTTTATTGTATGAGTATCGGCTCAAATTGAAAGATTCTTTACAAGGCGCTCATTTTGTGGATGAATTAAAAACCTTTGAAGAAGTAAAAGTCCTGAGTCTGATGTTTCAAAATAGTATGGAGGACGCGGTGTAAAAATAGAGTACCCGATATACGAATTATCGTATTTAAGAAGTTGTTTTAAGTAAAACCATTCTTTTACAAATCCCGAGGTCAATCAAATATGGGATTTAAAAAAGAATCAGTAACAAGGATACATGAAAAGAATAAATCTACTATATATAGCAGCCATTCCTCTTGCATTTTTTTTGTACCAAATGAATTTGCAACTAAGCCAAAGTTCTGCTTTTTTCTATGGCTTTGCAGAAAATAAAGAAACAGAATTGAGCCACGATAAGAGTGTACTGATTCACAAAATATTGGTCACCCCAGGACAAGAGGTCGTCAAAGGACAATTACTGATGGAAGTCCGACAATCGACCATGGACTTCAAACTCGACAATGTCAATCACGATCTGGAACGTTTAACGTTACTCGCCCAACAACAAAAGCAAGATTTTCGCGATCGGATCCAACAACTGCAAACGAAAAGAAAAAGCCGGGTAGCAGAAATAGAAGTCGAAATAAGAAACCTCGAATCGACTATTCAATTCAACAAAGACCTTTATAAAGATTTAAAAAGCATTGCTCCACAATCGGAAGCAAACCAAGAAACCCCTTCTACCCTTAGACTAAAAGCACTCAAAGAAAGTATGGCTTTGGTGACCGAGCCTATTGATGTAGAATTGGCACAACTCGAAACCGCCTTGGCAATGATCAAAACACCTTCTCAGGTGCAAGAACGAAAGCTCAAAGGCGAACGAGAATTTCTCCAACAAGAACAAGAAAAACTAAGTGTGCTTGCTCCTTCGGATGGCATCATTGGTAATGTTCTTTGTAAGGAAGGAGAAAATATTTCTGCTTTTTCTACGCTAATCAATTTTTATGAACGCAATCCTACTTTAGTAAAAGGCTTTGTCCATGAGAGTTTGATTTTGAAAGTCAAAGCTGGCGATAGCTTATTGGTTTCTTCGAGTTTACATCCAGAGCATCATATCCAGGGAACCGTCATTGGCTTGGGGACTCGGATCGTAGAGATACCAGAACGACTTCGTAAAATTCCTGATTTCAAAACCTATGGCCGAGAAGTTTTAATCAGCATTCCTGCTAAAAATTCCTTATTGCAAAAAGAAAAAGTGATGCTCAATTCTCTGGATCACAAAACCTCCAATGCTTTCGTCTTTTCTTTTTTCAATTCTACGGATCAAAATAACAATGTTACCAAAAGTAACAAGCTAAGTTCTTTCCGCTAATGCAATATTTTTCACCAATTATTATTGGCCTTCTAAAAAGCGAATCTCTTTTTCCTTGCAAGGCATTGTTTGTACTGCTGTGCTTATTGGGCAGCCACTCCTTTGGGTGGAGTCAAAACAGGATCAGTACAGCAAAAATTCTTTCCCAAGAAATCAAGTCTGAAGCGCATCAAACCTTAGAAAGAAGTTTGGATTGGTTGCAAAACAGCAAACAGGAAATGCCTCGTATTGATCAGATGGATTTTAGAACCGAAACCAGCGAGTGGGATACAGAAAGACAGGAATATCTTTTTAGAATGCGTTTCAATAATCGGGCGAGCCGTCTGGCTCATCGCAACCTGATCAAAAACGATATCTACGCATTGGAACTCAAAGGAGCACAATTAAAAGAATTCTTGTTGATGGATCGTTATGAGCAAATCGTGGAATGGTATTACCTCGAATTGGAATTGGAAGATCTGGCGACGGAAAGAGATTTATTGACCGATAAAAAAACCATCTATCAAAAGATGTTGAGTAACTCTCTCAATTTTGATTTCAATAATCTTTTAAAAACAGAAGAGAACCTACAGGATTTAACACAAGAAGAATGGCAATTGGAACGAAGGAAAGCCAATCTAATCCAGCAATTAGTTCCCAATGCACCAGCAGATTACCAATTAAAAGACAGTTCTTGGATTTCTATGAATAACATGCAAGAGGTTTTACAAAAAATCATGGAAGTACCTTCACAAAACCTAGAATTCAAGCGACAAGAAGAAGAAATACAATATGCCCAATTGGAATATGAGCTGGAACGGGCCGAAGGCAAAAGGTTTTTTGATTTCGCTCAATTGAAATATGCAGGTAGAGACAAGCAAAGCATTGGTCAAGAATTTTCCATCGGCCTGGCCTTCAATATTCCAACCCAATCCAATACACTTTTAAAACGCAATGAAATTCAGCTAGATATTTTTGAAAAACAATATGAGAAGGAATTGATTCAAGAGGAATTGGAAACTCAAATCAAACTAGCTTACACCAAGTTTCAGAATCTTGTAGAAGAACACCAACGTTTGGCAAAAAACAATGAAGCCAATCAATTGGAAAAAATGTACGAGCAATACCGCCAGGTTGGAGACCTCTCCCCTCTTTTACTCCTCCAACTCAAGGAAAGCATTCTCAAAAGTAATATCAAATTAAAAAGGATTGAAGAAAAAACCTGCGAAGCTTTTTTAGAAATCCTCCAACTTAAAGGCATTTTCTACCTCAACCCCAGAATCAATTATTTGTCCAACGATCTAGCCCCCTTTTAGCGCCTACCTGACAAATCAGCTCATACTCCATAGAATTTTCAAATTATACCTGCTTGACATAGGGGATCAACTCCCTTTTGGCGACTACTATATGTACAGTGTCTATTCCTAAAAGAATAAGTAGCGGAATCGAATTGCTTTGATCTAAAGAAATCAAAATGACTGCCCAATACTTAGTCAATAAACAAATAAAAAAATGAAAAAATTTTATCTCTCTTTACTCCTCCTCGCAGGTATCAGTTTCGCCTTAAACGCACAGGTACATATCAACGAATATTCTGCTTCTAATCTCAATTCCTTTTTGGATAGCTTTGGAAAAACGGAAGATTGGATTGAGTTGCACAACAGCGGCAGTACGGCGGTCGATCTAAGCGGCTGGCATCTTTCCGACAACCAAAACAAACCGACCAAATGGGTCATCCCCGCAGGAACCTCTATCCCTGCCAATGGATTCCTCGTCTTTCTATGCTCTGGCCGAGATCAGGTGATCAACGGAGAATACCACACCAGTTTTAAATTGACCCAAACTAAAAGTGGAGAATCGGTCATCTTAGCCATGCCTAGTGGAGTCATTCAAGACCTTTTCGAAATGGAAATGACCTTAGTAGAAAGTTCTCGATGCCGAACGATAGATGGCCAGGACAATTGGGCCATTTGCACTGCGCCTACGCCTGGTGCATCCAACAATAATGCGCCACAATACAGCAGCTATACCGAAGCACCTAGCATGAGTTTACCTGCTGGTTTTTATGCAGGTACTCAAACGGTGAGCATCACCAATAACGAAGCCAACTCCGTACTCCGCTATACCTTAAACGGCGACAACCCAACCACCTCTTCCCCTGAATACACCGCCCCAATAAGCATCACTGAAACCCAGGTAATCAAAGCACAAGCTTTTAGCAATGATCCTAATATTCTACCTGGAAAAATGGATTTCAATACCTATTTTATTGATGAAGATTATTCTTTAGCGGTTTTTTCTGTAGCGGCGGATGAAGTCATTAATTTGGCCAATGGAAATGGAGATTTGATTCCTATTGGATCTATAGAATATTTCAATACCGACAAGCAGAGAGAAGCTACGTCTTACGGCTCACTCAATCGCCATGGACAGGATTCCTGGGTATTGAACCACCGAAGTCTCGACTGGGTATCGAGAGATGAGATGGGCTATTCTAAGGCCGTTCAGGCACCACTCTTTTCTTTTTCGGACAGAGATGAATATCAGAAATTTATGTTTAGAAATTCAGGAGATGATAATTATCCTGCTATCGATGATGGCCAGCATGAAGGGGCTACGCACATTCGAGATGAATATGTACAGACCCTTGCCCTGGAAGGAGGAATGGAATTGGATTATCGGGCAGTAGAGCGAGTCGTCTTATTTTTAAATGGCGAATACTGGGGTGTTTATGGAATGCGGGATCGACCAGTAGACCACGATTATACCGACGAGTATTATGACCAGGGCAAATACGACCTCCAATATTTGACCACCTGGGGCAGCACCGAAATTCAATACGGTGGACTACAAGCACAAGAAGATTGGGAAAACCTTAGAGATTTTATTTTAGACAATGACATGAGTGATTCTTCCAATTATGAAATTGCGGAAGACAGTATCAATATGCTTAGTATGATCGATTATTTTGTGGCGAACTTGACGGTTGTTGCTTCGGATTGGCTCAATTACAATACCGGTTGGTGGCGTGGTCGCAATCCAGATGGCAAGCATAAAAAATGGGGATATATTCTTTGGGATTTGGATGCTACCTTCGATTATTACATCAACTACAGTGGCGTACCCAATACCAATCCAGATGCAGACCCTTGTGATTTGGAAGAGATCGCTGAATTTATGGACGGTTTCTTTGGGGGCTATTTTGGCTATGAAGATGTCGGACAACATGAAAAAATATTTCTCAAACTCATTGAGGAAAATGAGACTTTTAGGCAATTGTATTATTCTCGTTACGCAGATTTGATGAACACCGTTTACTCTTGCGATAATATGCGAACGACTCTTGATCGCATGTTGGATGTCATTCGTCCGGAGATGCCTCGACAGATCGACCGCTGGGGAGGAACACTTGCGGAATGGGAATCAAACGTACAAGACTTAAAAGATTTTATGGAAGAAAGATGTACGCTTTTGGATGATGGGATGTTGGAATGCTATGAGGAGTTGAATGGTCCTTATCAAGTGACTTTGATGACCGAGCCAGAAGGAATTGGGGAGATCGATTTCAATACGCTAGATATTGAAGAATTCCCATGGAGTGGCGAATACTTCGGTGGCATGAACAACAAAATCAAGGCCAAGGTATTCAATGAATTTGAAGATGACTATATTTTCAGTTACTGGAAAAGTTCTGCGGGGAATGTCGTTTCACCGGATATCTTCACTCGCAAAGCAGGAATTTCTTTAGTGGGTACCGATACCTTGACTGCGGTTTTTGAATTGACTCCACTAACGTCTACGACCGAAGCAGATGCAGCATTGGCTTTAAAAGTATTTCCAAATCCTGCAGATGACTTTTTGAATTTAGAATACAATCTGGAAGCATCGGCAACAGTAGAAGTTTCGCTCTATTCTTTATTGGGTCAAAAAGTTATGGATTTTCCAAAAGCTTCTGGTCGCCGTCCTTCTGGTAATCAAAGTGAAAGTATTTCTTTGAAAGAACGGGATATTGCTTCCGGTTTATACTTTCTGGTATTAAAAGCTGGAGATCGTCAGCAGAGTAAGAAAGTAAATATCTTAAAATAGAATAACGCAAGTGTGATTACTATTGGGGAGATATTGGTAATGCCACACTTCTAAACTGGGGATGGTGACATTTAGGGTTCAATATTGAATCGCTAGATTTCACGGTCTCCAGTTTTTTTTATGTTTCTTTAAACAGTACCTTAAGGAAAGAACTGAGTTGAGAAGAAGAGGCTTTTAGTTGATTTTATCCGAGTTCAGCGTAGAGCCTTTCTGGAAGGTAGGCACTACCTTGATGCCATTCATCTCCGAGAGATTTCCTAAAAGCCGCTTTCTCCAGACGAAGACCGATCCTATTTCCTCCTTTTCTTTGGTCAAAATAAAACTACTCCTAAAAAAAAGTGCGATCTCCGAGAGATGGCACCTTCACACGATAATGATCGTACCGTATTAATTCAAATCAAACAAATCTCGTACCCCCGGAATTCGACTGACATTAAAACCTTCGCCATAATCATATCCCGCATGGCGACCATAGGTTCGCGCTTTCGCTCTTAAAAATTCAAAGAAGTCTTTTCCAGAAATCGGTGTTTTAGGGCCCGTTTGTCCGGGCGTGTAAAATTGAGTTTTAAAAGCCAAAATCAGCTCTTCCTTCTTGTCGATATAAGGACTGATGTCGACTACAAAATCGGGTTCGAGATTGTGATCTTGAATATAATGATACAGGGCTTTGGGTCGCCAATGCTTTTGAGGCTTTCCATCTCCATCGGTCGTTTCCACTTTCAAGAGGCCAGAGATAAAACAGGCATCATTGACCAATTTGGCGGCACGGCCATGATCGGGATGGCGATCACTTAGCGCATTGGCCAAAATGATCTCGGGTTGATATTTGCGGATAACCTGAGCGATGCTCCGCATGTTTTCTTCATTATGAGTAAAAAAGCCATCAGCCATTCGGAGATTTTCTCGTACAAGTGCACCCATGATTCGAGCGGAATCTGCGGCTTCTTCATCTCGGGTTTCTGCGGTTCCCCGACTTCCCAATTCCCCACGCGTCAGATCTAGCAAACCGACTTTATGCCCTAAAGCAATGTGATGCAACAGCGTTCCGCTACAGCTCAATTCAATATCGTCGGGGTGAACCCCAATGGCCAGAATGTCTAATTTCATTTTTGTGTGAATTATTGAGTAAGGGGAAGATTTATTGGCATTTAAAAATGCCGATTGGGCTCTTGGTTCAAGAAAGGGGATATCTTGAAGGTATCCCCTTTCTTATCCTTTTATACTAACTTTTTCTTGAAGGTACTGCCTTTCTGACTTCAGCTTAAGAAAGGCGGTATCTTGAAGGTACCGCCTTTCTTCTTCTTTTACAATAACTTTTTGATCGCTCGCTTAATTTTTCCAGAAGCAGGATTAGTCGTACTATAGAAGTAATCTACGACTTGGCCATCTTTGTCGATCAGGTATTTGTGAAAATTCCATTTGGGGGTTGAAGACACTCGACCATTTTCTTTTTTGGAAGAAAGAAATTGAAATAGATCACTCGCTTTAGATCCTTTGACATGAGTTTTTTCAAAAATCGGATAGGCAGCATCGTAGTTGAGCACACAAAATTGCTCTAGATCTTTTCCTTCCAATGGTTCTTGTCCGGCAAAGTCATTCGATGGGAAAGCCAATATTTCGAGACCTTCTTCTTTAAATTCTTCATAAAGCTTGGTCATATCTTCCAATTGTGGGGTAAAACCACATTTAGAAGCCGTATTGACGACTAATAGTACCTTCCCTTTATATTTAGAAAGAGAAATGTCTTTTCCATGGACATCTTTGACCGTAAATTGGTGAACAGAAGGATTGGCATTTTGCGACATTGATTTGTTTTTTTTGTTTTTTTGGACCTTCCACAGCACAAAGTCCTATGGAGGATTTTCTTAAATTCAAATTTACAGAACTGCTATTTCCGCCATCCTTTCCTGCCTAAAGGCCAATTAAAGTAGGGCTCCAATTAGAATGGACTATTTTTTGTCTAAATAGGGATAAAACAAGTTCTATTAGTAAACTCCCAAAGTAAAGAAAAGGTTTGTTTTTTATTCTAAAAACAAGGCTTTTTTGAGAAATTTCCTTTTAACCAAATGGTATAAAACTCCTAAAAATGGAACATATTTCTAAAAAAGCCGATAAGATAGAAGGTATTCGCACTTTCCCAATTAATGTTTAATTTTGCTTGTCCATTTAACGGGTTTTATAAACACACCATCATGAACCATTGTACAACGTATTTTCGTGCTCTAATTCTATTTTCTTTAG
>CALLVY010000817.1 GCA_938015925.1 uncultured Saprospiraceae bacterium | reverse complement strand
AGAGGAAAAGGGAGATCGGTTTTATCATATCTGTAAATTGCTAGTTTTTATTTTGCAAAATACAGAAAACTTGAAGAGGAAAAAATATTAAGACCACTTCAAAGAAACGCAATGTAGTTTTTTGGAGAAAAGAATAGGAATACGCGGAGAGTGTTGCTTTTAGCTGCTTTGTTCTTGAGAAATAGAAGTGTCTGTTTTTTGCTGCGTTTCTTTGGAACAAGGTAAAGTGAAGAAAAAAGTAGTTCCTTTATTCAACTCTGATTCAAACCAAATGCGTCCTTGCCAGGTATCTACGATTTTTTTGCAAATAGAAAGCCCTAACCCGGAGCCAGCAATTTTGTGCTGAGAACTACTCAAGCGAGCAAAAGCTTCAAAAGCTTTGCTGTGTTGCTGTTGCTCGATTCCCATGCCATTGTCGGAAATAGAAATCTGTTGAGCATTAGCTATTTTTTTACATCGAATGACAATTTTTGGTGCGACCCCATCTCTCCTAAACTTTAAAGCATTACCAATAATGTTTTGAAAAATTTGGATCACTTGATAAGGATGTGTTTTAAATAGTGGAAGTGGATTTTCCAGAATAATGCTGGCCTTACTTTCCTCGATAGAAAAACTCAAGTTTCGTTGTACTGTTTCCAAAATAGTATTGAAATCTACCATTTCTGCCTCTTCTCTTTCGAGACCAATTTTGGCGAAGCTAGTGAGGTCATCCAAAAGATTTTGCATGTTTTTTACACCAGAGAGAATGAAGTCCATGTATTCCGAAGATTCTTCATTTAAGCTACCTTTTAGTTGCCGATTCAATAGTTGAGTAAAAGAACTAACGGTACGCAAAGGTGCTTTTAAATCATGCGAAGCGATTGACACAAATTGCTGCAAATATTCATTGGATTGCTCTAGTTCTATTTGTACCAATTTTTGCTCATAAGATTTTCGAATCTCCTCAGAACTTAAGTGCATCGCTCGTTCCAGAAGTTTTCGATCTCTTTCAAAATGATCATAGGAGGCACTGACGGAAGACAATAACTTAGATACCTCTTCGGGTAAAGTATCTTTATCTTTTCCTTTTAATGCTCTTTTGAGCTGCTTCTCTAGTAGTTTATTATAAGGCTTCTTATTCATATCTCAGTCATCGTGGTTATGGTCATGGTTTGATTGTGCAATTGGCAATGCCTAGAATCTAATTGAGGAGCTATTTCCCCATAGGAATAAAAGCCAGTGATGGCTGTGTGTTCGCCTACGAGATCTCGAATAACTTCTACTTCTTCTTCAACGTTTTGTCCCAGTACAATTTTTCTACCGACACAACTTATCAAAATAGCGACATCAGGATGTTGTTCTACCGAGTAGTTGGTCAAACTTTGTTTGCCTGCTTTTTCTGCACCGTCGATGAGGTGATCGGGATTGTGTCGCATCAATCGGGCAATGGCTCCCGTCGGGATATCTCCAGCGAAAGTCATGCTTTGTTTTTCTTCATCAATCGAAAGGATCGTTCTTACGATGACTTCGGATTGATCATTAAATTTAACTGCTAATGGAAAAAATAAAGCAGAGCTAGGAAGTTCCGCAGCGGCTTCTCCCAAATAAGTTTTATACAAAGAAAGCGCAGACATTCCGTCCAGCTCATAGAGTACATTATCTTCGGATTTGGTCACCAAACGTTCTGGCCCAAAAGCATCCCATCCGCCATGTGATCCAAAACCAACTTGCAATCGGTCGCCATAAAAAGCCAAAGCCACAATGTTGCCTTCACTCGGAGTTTTATTGAGTCCTACAAAGGTTTTTGAAAAATCGAACCCATCTGCGGCCAAACCACCGGTTACCGTGACATTGGGGCATTGGAAAGTATTTAAACCTTTTACCAATTCACTGCCATTGACCAATTGGCCATCCGCTAGGATAAAAACATGAGCTAAGTCCACTCTACACAGTTCTTTTACGATAGCCTTGCCCGCAGAGTGACTTCCTGCAAAATCTGCAATATTTATTCTAAAGGTATTTACCTCTGTGTGTGCAAATTCCATTGCAGTCAATACGATGCTTTCGTCTTTCACTTCATTGTCTATGATTTCACCGGAAGTACTGGAAATTACAATATCGGAGGAAGGGTATTTGGCTTGAATTTCTTCGAAAAGACTTTGTTGAGTGACTAGGGAGCGGCTGCCAAAGCAGAGCACAATATCAGGAGATTGGAGATTTCCTTTTTGGTAGACCGTACGCCAATGGGTATCAGCTTGGTAAATTTCCTGCTTTACGTGCATGTGTGTTGTATTGTGGGTTTAATGACTATTCTAAGTGTTAATTAGCGAAAGTAGTGCCAAAAGGAGGGAAGTCGAGATGTGTTAGGTGTTGATTTTTAAGGCTTTTAATCGGAAAGAGGAGGAAAAAAATTCGATGGAAGATTGTTTTATGGGAAAAAATAAGACGAAAGGGGAATCATTTAATATCCCAATAGCTGAGAGAATCCACCTTTTGATCGACCATCAAAGCGCCTTTAAAACCTTCTCCAGGCGGAATATCATAGAGAAACCAGTTATTTATTTCTGCTTTATCCCAATCGGTGGCCAATAATTGCACCGGATCTTCTGGTAAGATAGAGACCTCAAATTGATCTAAGGGCAAAGATAAACCTTGGCCTTTGGCTTTAATAAAAGCTTCTTTTCTGGTCCAACAGGTAAAAAAAGCTTGAATTTGGTCGGCAGGAGATAATTTTAGGATGGTCTGTGATTCTTTGGGAGAGAAAAACTGCTTACAAAGCTGGATAATATCAATTTTGGGGTCGATTTTCTCTAAATCAATACCAATTTCCATATCTAAAGCAAAGGCAAATAAAGCCAGTCCATGCGAATGCGAAATGTTGAACTTTAGCTTAGAATGCGAAAGGAAGGGCTTATCTTGTTTTCCATACTCAAATACGATTTCTGCTGGTGACCTCCCCAAATACTGTCCCAGTAAGTGACGCAACTTTCCTCTGCCGTCTACATATTCTAGACGGTGTTGTCGAAAATGGAAGCGATTGGCCCGAATTTGTTCATCTTCCGAGAGACTTGGCCAAAAGGCTGGGTTTAATTCGCTGGTGTTGGCCAAAGGAGATCGCCAGATATGAACTGCTCCAGTCTCTAATGCGTAGGAAAGGGGAGGGCTTTGCCAAATCATAATTCTTGTTTATTTGTGGAAACATACGAAAAAAACAGAAGCTTAGCGCTGAAGGTTTGATCAAAATGAAGACCGAAGAAAGGTAAAATTTCCCTGGATTTAATTTAAACACATTAATTTTTAGCTTAATAGGGAAAGAAGACCTTATTCTTTGCCAATATCTTAGTAATTTTTATCTTTCTTGCAATCTATTACTGTGAGACGTGAAAATTTACCGAAATCATAAAAAAATTGATGATTTAATTTACTTCATGAACCTCCTTTCAGCCGGTTTATTTCAAATTGCTAAGCGTAATAATTTGTACCTGTTTAGAATTTTAAAATTAGAAGAATAAATGAACACCATTTCACCAGAATCCAGTCAGTTGCTCCGCGACCTCAATCAGGTTATGGATGAAATACTTCAAACTGGTGAGGATGCTAAAGAAGGATTTTCCCGACTTCAATATTTGGCAGAAAGTATACAACAACTAGTTCCACCTATTCTTGCCCTTGGAACCGCCGCTCATACCCGGGTGGAAGACCGAGAAACTCCTTCCTTCCACGATTACCTGATTTGCTACGAATGGGCCGATTGTGCCAAATCTTTTTTGATCCTATATAGAGATGTGCTTTTTCAAGAACAAAAGGCTTGGCAGCAAGTTTCGGCTAAAATTACCGATCTAGCCAACTTCCGCCGTTTAATGACTCAGTCCAACGAAGTCATCAGAGAAGCACACGCAGAGTTTCGTTATTTTATCGAACAAGAAACCAATACCAGCGCGGACCTTAGCAAACGAGTGGACCAATGGCAATTACAACATAATCCATGGCCAGTATATCGAGAGCAGATCAGCCAGTTTCCGGAACAGGCAGAAGATTTGTTGAAACAATGCAAAGAGCTTTGGAATGCTTCTGGGGTTTTTGTGGTGATCTATAGCCACGTCATGGACAAGTTTAGTGTTTGTCATACCGAAATTGATCAGTTACAAGCAGATATTTTGGCTTTGACCAAGACCGTAGAAGAGGAAGAAAAATATCCAGTAAAAAATGTGGTGAGTAGATTGGATCAATTGTATAGCCAAATGCTTTCGGGAAGTGGTATTGGATCGTTTACGGATGGCCTCGATGAACACTTGGATAAATTACCCGAAGCTACCAAGGTGTTTGTGGGAACTAAAGATGGTACCGTTTTTTATAAAGATTTGGAATTACAAAAACGAACGCGATCCTGGTTGGAGTCCGAAGTCATGTCGGACATTTATGAACTAAATACAATTAGAGAAAGCATCCAAAATAAAGTAAACCTCACCAAAGTCAATTTGTCCAACCGGATTGTTGCAGGAGAAGAGGAAAAGGATTCTTTGAACGAAGAAAATATTCTTTCTGCCTTACAAATATTTTTAAAGAGCCTGGATAAATCCCGACAAAAAATAGCGGACATGGAAGTCCAGGTAAAGGCAAAGTTAAAAGCGAATTTTGACTTGGCAGGTGTCTTTAAAGATTCTTTTTTACCGGTATCCATGCAATATACCTTGAGCCAGTATGGACAAGGAGAACGTTGGAGATTTGTAAAAGATTGGTTGCAAAAGCAAAGTGGAATTTTTCAGCAATTTCGGAAAGAAGTGAGACAAGAAGGAGCCCTAAGTGTTTCCGAAAAAATTGTAAGGGTCATGAGGTATCGAACCTTTAATGAACTCAATAGCCACTACACCAACATGTTTTTGACCAAAGGCTATATTGGAGATTCTTTTTGGGTGGGACGGACGGAAGAATTGCGCCACCTGACTCAAATAGTAGAGAATTGGAAATTGGGTTTTCGAGGAAGTGTCCTGATTACCGGAAAACGATTCTCAGGGAAAACTTTATTAGGAGATTTAGTCGAACAAAAACATTTCGCCAACAAAGCGATCAAACTAAAACCAAAGTCAAAAATCCAGATCGCCGGACGACACTTTGATGCAGAATACGATCTACAGGAAGTTTTAGATTTTGTGGTTAAAAATACGCTCAATCAACCCGCAATGATTTGGATTGATGACTTGGAATTATGGGAAGATGATAAAGTGTCTTTAGGCAAAAATGTAGAATATCTGCTTCGTACCATCGATCAATATACGGGCCGCTTATTTTTTGTAGTTGCAATAAGCAATTGGTTGAATGACCATCTCCAGAAAGTTTTTGACATGAAAAATGTTTTTCAAGGAGAAATTAATGTGGACCGGATGGGATTGGAAGAAATACAACAAGCGATTTTGACCCGCCACAGTGCGACTCATATGGAGTTGGTAGACGTAGAAGAAAGAGAAGAAATTAGTGCTGCGGAAATTAGAAAAAAAATCAATCAAATTTTTAAAGCTACCGATGGTAATATTGGAGAAGCATTGCAAAGTTGGGCGTATAGTATTCGCAAATACGATGATGAAAAAGTGACGCTTAAAGAAGAGGTGATCCCAGCTTTACCTAATTTCCTAAGTTTGGATTCTGGCCTTTTACTCCGTACCATCATGATGGAAAAAAGAACCAATGAATATCGTTTGCGCAAGCAATTTGGTCCTGCATT
The DNA here is from genome assembly GCA_938015925.1 of uncultured Saprospiraceae bacterium. GTDB lineage: Bacteria > Bacteroidota > Bacteroidia > Chitinophagales > Saprospiraceae > CALLVY01. The sequence continues at coordinate 10,773 of CALLVY010000817.1, read as the reverse complement.
CAACGATAAGTATAAAGTGATTTTACAACGCTTGTCTAGCCTTGGAATTGTAAGACGAAGTTTTAGTGGCTGGTTGGAAGTTAATCCTGTGTTGGTCAATGATGTTGGTGAACAATTGGAAAAACAAACGGATTTTGTTTTTCAAAATAAAAGCGTTTGGCTAGAAGATTTGAAATTATAAAATAGGAAATTGTTTAAAATACGAAGTTCTAATAAAAAACCCATTTTGTGTTTTTGAAAAATAAGTAACATGCAATTTTATTCCTTAAGTTGGTTTTATTTTTTCCTGTATGCATTGCTGCTGGTTGGCTTGTATTTTCTGCTCGTGCTTTTGTCGGGCTTGGTTGGCCGTGCTCAATTTTTAGGAGTTTGGCAAAAACGCTTAAGTCGGTTGATTCGATTTCTCCTGCACGCCTACGAACCCGTAGCTCTTGCGATTCTTTTGGTGTGTTTTATTTTTGTCAATCCTTATGTTCATGGAGCTATTGTTGCCTTTTTTGTGATCCTTGGCTATTTGCCAATTCGAAATTATATCAATGGCCGTATCTTTTTACTCGCCAATGAATTGAAAGAAGGCCAACACATCGAGATCAAGAATAAAACCGGAGTGGTCAAAAAAACAGAACGCCTCGGTCTATTGCTACAAACTCCAGAAGGACTTCGCTTTGTTAATTATTCTTCTTTATTGTCTGATGGATTTGTATTGCTAAAAGGAGAAAAAGTTGGTGGCCTTTACGAATTACAATTGACCGCGGATAACGGACAAGAAAAAAAGCACCAAAACTTTTTACGCAATCGATTGTACTCCTGTCCTTATGTCGACTGGACTTTTAAACCTGAAATCTCAATGCTCGACGAAGAGCTGCAAAAATATGGCATAAGAATATTGGTAAGAGAAGACCAACACCTTGGCCACCTGATGCGCTTGATCAAGGAATGGGGCTATGATTGTAAATTGGCCGCTTGAAGAACTACTAACTGATTTTATTAAAAAAAGAAAACTGAAAAATAGCCAGATATGGAAGAAATAATGAATTCCTATAATTTAATCATTGCGACGAGTCTGATTCTGATCTTGTCTTTTTTCTTTGGGGAAGTTTCCAAAAAAACCAATATCCCTTCGGTATTGATGTTGATCCTTTTGGGGATTTTATTGAAGTTTGGAATCGATGCAATGGGAGGTGCAGACCTCGATTTCTTTCCGATTTTGGAAGTGTTGGGAATTGTTGGATTGATTATGATTGTATTAGAGGCCGCCTTGGAATTGCATCTCGAAAAAGACAAATACATTCCGATTGCCAAAGCCTTTGGGATTGCGCTGATTGGTTTGCTCCTGTCGACTTGGGTCGCCGCATTGATTTTACATCAATTTGTAGAAGGCATGAGTATGGAAGTCGCCTGGCTTTATGCCACACCACTATCCATTCTTTCCAGTGCCATTATTATTCCGAGTGTCACTGCTTTGAGAGACGATAAAAAAGAATTTCACATTTACGAAAGTACTTTTTCTGACATCATCGGCATCATGCTCTTTTATTTCCTTACCGGACAATTAGAAGAAGCTTCACACGGCGGTGGACTGGTAGAATTTGGAGGAAATTTATTGCTTACCATTGTACTATCTCTATTGGCCAGTTATATCATCGTATTGGTCTTTCAAAATATTAAAAGTAATGTCAAATTATTTTTATTGATCGCGGTATTGCTATTGCTTTATGCATTGGGTAAAAAAATGCACTTATCTTCTTTGATCATTATTCTAATCTTTGGTTTGTTGATTGCCAATATGCGTTTGTTCTTCCGTGGATTTTTAGCCAAGTGGCTCGACTATAAGCAAGCCAAGCAGATCTATGATGGACTCCATGTCATTACGATGGAAACCGCCTTCGTGGTGCGAACGTTCTTTTTTGTGATCTTTGGAATTACCATTGTTCTGCAATCGCTAGCGAGTGGTAAGGTCGCCATGGTGAGTTTGCTTATCATCGCTTCGATTTATCTGATTCGCTTTGTTATCCTGCGTATTTTTGTTGGTAAAGATATTTTACCACAGCTTTTTGTTGCCCCGCGGGGATTGATCACGGTCTTGCTATTTTATGCGATACCCAAAGAATTGGTCGTTCCTGGTTTTGAGCCGGGGATTCTTCTTTTTATCATCATTGGTACGAGTTTGATTATGACCTTTGCCATGGTGGCAGATAAAAAACGCAGCTCCGAAGGCATTCGCAAAGCAGAAGGAAATCCAGTGGGTTATCGCCGTTGGAAAGCGCCTTCCATCAGTACGCCTTCCAAAGAGAAAGAACATTAGAAAAAATAAAAATGAATCAATTAGCAAGTGTTGTTCATAAATTAAATGCCTATCCTAAGTGGCTCTTGAGTTGGGCGATTGGTAGGAAGGTACCTTATGTGGGAACCTCTGGCGTTCGCTTTGAAGAAATGACGACAGATCGAGTGATTGTTTCTCTAAAAAATAAAAAACGCGTAAGAAATCACATCCATCAATTGCATGCTTGTGCGATGCTGCTGCTGGCAGAAACCGCTACGGGAATGGTCTTGGGAATGAATATTCCTGATGATAAAATTCCTTTAGTAAAAACCATGAAGAATGATTTTGTAAAACGTTCCACGGGAGCAATGCGAGCAGAAGCTATTTTTACAAAAGCTCAAAAAGAACAGATTGAAAAAGAAGAAAAAGGAGAAACGACCATCCAGGTGAAAGTGACGGACGAAACAGGAATAGAGCCGATTATTTGTGAAGTGGTCTGGGCTTGGATTCCAAAACGGAAGAAGTAAAATCTAAAGTATAAAAAAAATCCTATGTCTAAAATTTAGGATTAAGAAAACGATTTATCAAGCCATCCCATAGCGCCTTTATACCATTAATACTCACAAGAAAACCATGAAAAAATTCCAATTCCCCACCGCCCATACGGTTTTATTAATCATTGCAGGATTGGTCGCCTTGATGACCTGGATCGTACCTGCTGGTCAATTCGATCGACTGGGCTACGATAAGGACAAAAATGAATTTACCCAAACGGGAGAAGGCGAGGATAAAACGTTTCCCGGAACCCAAGAAACCCTCAATCAGCTAGGAGTCAATATTCCATTGGAGAAATTTACCAGCGGAGACATTTGGAAACCGGTCGGTATCCCAGGAACTTACCACGAATTAGAACCTAAGCCGCAAGGATTTGCCGCCTTTTTACATTCTCCGCTAAAAGGAATTATGGGGGCGATTGATGTGATTTTATTCGTCTTGATTATTGGTGGTTTTATTGGTGTGGTACATTTTACCGGAGCCTTTGATGCAGGAGTAGCTTGGTTGGCCGTAAGGTTAAAAGGGCGAGAAACGATTCTTATTGTTTTGATTACTTGTCTGATTGCGGTGGGCGGAACGACCTTTGGTTTGGCGGAAGAAACGATTGCTTTCTATCCGATATTGGTGCCTGTGTTTTTGGCTGCAGGTTATGACGCGATGGTGGCTTTGGCCGCGATTTATATTGGTTCTTCCATGGGGACGATGGCTTCTACGGTCAATCCTTTTAGTGCCATTATCGCTTCTGATTCTGCTGGAATCAATTGGACGAGTGGGATTAATGGCCGCTTTTTTATGTTGGTCACCGGTACGATGATTTGCTTGTGGTATATCATTCGCTACGCCGAAAAGGTGCGCAAAGATCCTTCTAAATCCATCATATTTAGTCAGAAAGAAGAGATCGAATCTTTGTTCTTAAGCAATCGAGAGAAGGAAGTTCCTTTTACCAATCAAATTCGTCTTATCCTGTTTTTATTTATTGCTTCTTTTGCGGTGATGATCTTTGGAGTGTCTCGTTTAGATTGGTGGTTTTTGGAAATGACGACTGTATTTTTTGTAGGATCTATCATCATTGGTATTGTTGCCTGGATGGGGGAAAAACCATTTGTGCAAGCTTTTGTAAAAGGAGCAAATGATCTACTGAGTGTGGCTTTGATTATTGGTTTGGCCCGTGGAGTAACGGTCTTGATGGATGATGGATTGATCAGCGATACTTTACTCTACTATTCTTCTACTTCGGTAGAAGGAATGCCCAAGGGCGTTTTTATCAATGTGATGATGTTTTTATATGCTGGACTTTCCTTTTTTATACCTTCTTCCTCTGGAATGGCCGTACTGTCTATGCCGATCATGGCACCACTCGCGGATGTGGTCAATATAGGCCGCGAATTTGTAGTAGATGCCTATCAGTACGGAATGGGTTTGATGGCCTTTATCACTCCGACAGGACTTATTCTTGCTTCGCTCACGATGGTCAATGTAACCTATGATAAGTGGTTGCGTTTTGTGATGCCCTTGCTATTGATCCTGACGCTTTATACCATGTTGATTTTGACGGTCATGGTTTATATGTAGAAAATAGAAAAGCCAGATACTCGAAACTTGTTCGGGCATCTGGCTTTTTGAATTTTTGAATCTTTGCTTAATACTGCACTCTAAAACTTCCGTTTTGTACCGAAGCAGTTTTCGTTCCCCCTCCAAATTCTTTTGCTTCAAAACTAAACGTTCCTGCAAGTTCTTTCTTTTCGGTATCGTGTTCTGTAATTTCTAAAGTACCCGATTCCGCCATGAGGTAAGTCGATTGATCCATGTTGTACTGTGCGCCATAATCTGTAAAAAGATCTCCCATTTGAAAATTTCCTTTGGTGATACTCATCGGAAAACTAAAGGTGATGGATTCATAAGTAATTGCATTGATTGCCATGATCGATAAATCATCGTTTAGTGTGGCTCCGGTCAAGCTAGGTGCCTTCCATAAATTTCCGTCAATTTCTGCTTTGAGGAAAAATTCACCTTCTTCTACTTCCACTTCTGTCTCCTCTTCCTCTTCTTCCACAGGAACTACTTCTGTCGTGAAAGGAATATCGATAAACTGACCATTGGTGATTTCTATTCGCTCATTGTCATTGCTCCGCAAAACATCTCCATTAAAACGACCGGACATTACAGATTTCTTTTTGTCGATTTCAGTGATCACTACTCTTCCTACATTGGTAGCAATTGCATTAGAAGTATAAGCTGGATCATTACTATTTTGATCTTCCACATAAGCCATGACATAAGAGTAGCCATCTGATAAAGGAAAGGTGCCAGGAGTCGTCGTATTTAAGGTAATGGTAATGACTTGATTGTCGGCAGAGATTCCACTAATGTTGGTGACTCCATCGATGATGGTCGCACCCATTGTCGCGTTGTTGGCCGTCCAGTTAAGACCGTTGATCACGGCGCTAAGACTGGCTGTTTTTGTAACAATTATAGGTTCCTCTTCCTTACAAGCGCTAAAGCTAAGTAAGCCTGCAAGTAAATAAATAAAATGATATTTAGACATAGTATGAAGTGATTTGGTAGACAAGTGACTAGGTGTTTTTAATATGTTTTTCTCTAAATTCCTATTCGTTTTTATAGGTGAATAAAATATTTTGATTGAAAAAACAGTGCCAATATAAAAACCAAGGAGGTATAAAAGAGGCTTGTAATATTGGTGCTATTGCTCCGCAATTATTCTATTTCAATCGGTATGTAATTTATTTTGTCCAAGCACTTAGTTAAGTACTCAGATAAGCTTAGGAAGCCATGATGGGCTCTTCCGATGTGGCAGGCAATGAAATATAAAAAGTACTGCCTTCATTTGTTTGAGAGTCTACCCAGATCTCTCCATTGTAATTGGTGACTAGCTTTTTACAAATAGCGAGCCCTATACCGGTGCCTTCGTATTTATCTTTTCCATGTAGCCTTTGGAAAGCTTCGAATATTTTTTCCTGGTATTCTTTCTTGATGCCAATGCCATTGTCTCGGAAACTAAAAACGAAAGATTTTTCCTTCCTTTCGCAAGCGATCTTTATGATCGGCATTTCCTTGCTATTGTATTTCAAACCATTGGTGATGAGGTTTTGGAAAACTTGAAGCAAGTGATTGCGGTTGGCGTGGATCATGGGTAATTCTCCAAGAATCAATTGCGCATTTTTCTCACTAAATTGTTCTCGCAAACTTTGTTTGACTTCCAAAGCCAATTCTTTAGTGTCGATCCACCCAAAATCATTGTCTCCCATAGAAGTCTCTAATTTCGAATAATTCATCACCTCGCCAAGGAGGTTGTACATGCGATTGATTCCAGTGGTAATAAAAGTAAGAAACTCCTTGGCTTCTTCATCCAATTCATTTCGATACCTTCTGTTGATTAGGCTCGCATAAGAACCAATCGTTCGCAAAGGTTCTTTTAAATCATGCGAAGCGATATAAGCAAAACGCTGCAATTCCTGGTTGGAATTTTCCAGCTTTTTGTTCTGTGATTGAATTTTTAAATTGGTTTTGCGAAGTAGTTTATTAGATTTTTTCTGTAAAGCATTCGCCTTTTCCAATGCCTCATTTTGTTGGTGAATCTTTTCGGTTTTTTTCTTGAGCTGGAGACTGTGTTTTTTTGCGTTTTTATATCGACTATAAATGAGCCATAGTAAAGACAATAGAACGATGAGACTAGCGAGTAAGGCCTTCTGATGCAATTGAGCAATCTGATAATCTTTTTTGATTAATTCCTTGTTGCGCAGTTGGATTTCATATTCGTTTTTTATGTTTCCCATCTTTGCCAAGGTCGACTCATTCATTAATGAATCTTTGAGGTTGATGTACTTGCGAAGGAAGGTAACGGATTCTTTTCCCATCCCAAATTTTTCATAACCATTGGCCAATGCATCATAGCATTCTAATAGGCGTGGTCTGAGTTTTAATCTTTGTGATATTTCAAGAGCCTGATGAAGATGAGAAAAACCTTCTTCTTTTTTATTCTGATCAATATAGAGATTTCCTATTTCTCGAATGGTGGCAATCTCTCCCCATTGATCTTTTAGTTTTCTCTTCAAATCTAAAGCCTGAGTATAATGATTTAACGATTGGTCAAAAGAATCCAATTGATGAAAGTTTGAAGCTATGTTGTGCAAAGCATAAGCAATAGCAGTCTCATTTTCTTGTTTGGATGCCAATTCTAAGGCCAGTTGGTTATAGGAAATAGAAGAGGAAAGATTTCCCATACTACTGTAAGTACTTCCTATTGCTCCATAACTCATATAGAGTAAAGAAAGGTCGTTGTCTTCTAAACCAAAATCGAGTGTCTTTTGATAGTATTCTAAAGCTAGAGAATAATTTTTTTGATAATAGAAAAGCGACCCCAATTGATAATGAGAACGCGCAATGCCGTCTTGATCATTGATCTCTTTGCGGATTTCCAATGCCTTTGTTTGTGCGGCATAAGCCAATTCGTATTTTCCCTCTCCCCGATATACTTTTGATATTTGATGATGAACTTTTGCGATCTGTTTTGGGCTATAAAGTCCTTGTTCCAGGATTAGAGAATTGAAATATTCTAATGCTTGGTTGTAACTGCCCTGAGATTGATAAGTATGGCCTATTGAAAAAATAGCATCAAATTGTTTGTCGATTTCGGATAAGGATATAGCAATGGTTTGTGCTTCTTCGAAAGTCTGAATCGCCTGCTCGAATTGCCTGGACGAATGTTGGGCTTCCCCTAGTTCCAATAATAAATCTAGCCGTTCAGAACGCTGACCCTGATGCTCTAATTCTGCTAATCTTACTTCAAGCGCTTCCGTTGTTGAATTAGCCCATAAGGCTAAGTGATTACTTAAGGTGAATGCTAAGAATAGCAGTAGGCTATATTTTCTATAATGTTTTTGCATAAAGCAACATATTGGGAGAAACGATCCTCTTTCGAAAGAGGATCGTTTCATTTAGGGTATGCGAATCCCCTCGGACATGCCTTTAGGATGTTGATAAATGTTCTCCGGTTGAGGAAAAACAATTTATACTATGGGATCTAATTATTTAAAATTTAAAAAATGATGCCTTGGAAAAAATAATTTCCTCTGGTGGATCAGTGGGCATCTTCTTTTTCACGGGTTCAGTATTTTCCCCAAATGAAGTAGAAGTGCTGCCTAGGGATTTCCCTCCTTTGACTGTGGTCAATTCATTCCTTGAGAGTAAACTAAGGCCTTTGTTAACCTTTAATTTTTTGATTGTTTTCATGGTTGTGAATTTTAAGAGCTAAAATAATTTTATACTTATGAATATCTAAAAGAGGGAAAAATAAGCTACTAGAAATAGGGAGGAATGCTGAATGGGAGGAGTAAAAGAAAGGGGAATCTTCAATTAATTGGAGCAACTAACGTGCCATAAGGCTCCAAAAATTACTTTTTTTACGCTTTAATACTTTTATTTTGAAATTTGTGACAGGATTTTTTTTAATATAATTTTGGGTAATTATATTATGATAATTTCATCAGATAGGCTCTGTCAGGACGCTAATATTAGCGAAGAAAGGCTAGGGGAGATGCTGCGACAATTTTTCGAAAATCCAGGATGGAGTTGTTCTTTACAGCGGATCTTTTATTTGCCCAAGCGGTTCAATCCCGCTTTTGCCTTTTGATGCAAACCATTCTTATATTCATCTGGTTTTAAGCTCAAACACAAACGATAGTATTCTTTCGCCAGGGTATAGGACTTTAATTCTTCCTGAAGTAAGCCAATTTGTAAAGCCGAATTGCAAGCAAAATAATAAGGAAGATCTTCTCCATCATCAACCGTCTTTTGATAATAGCGAAGGGCTTCTTCTGTACGGTTTAGTCGATGACAAATTCGACCAAGGCGATACGTATATTCCAATTGATGTCTTTTCTCAGATAATTGCTCCACAGATAATTCTTTCAAAAGCTGATAAGCTTTTTGATAATAGCCTCCATCAAAAAGCAGTCGCGAACGAAGGATAGTGACCTGAGGGACAACTCCTTTTTCTGCTTCTTTCTGTGCGGTTTTGTCGCCTTCAATTACGGTGTTCCCTTCTGTTTTACATTTGTCCATGTATTGCTGATAACCCGTCGGGTTGCCATTGATGAGGTGAAACCAGGCTAATTTTTGATGGGCCTCTTTGATGTAATTGATGCCATTAAAATTTTGCAAATAGGTTTTAATGTATTGGTCGGCATCGGTGTCGAGGCGATAAAGCTTGGCGAGCCCATGCATATAGTCGAGGTAGGGGAAAGAGAAGAAATTGGCTGATTTTGGACGTTGCTCTAAAATTCGAATCGCTTCATTATTTCTGCCTGTACGAATCGCTACATTGGAAAGTACAAAAGCAGCTAAAGGGTTTTGTTGAGGATTGAGCTTGGGCGAATTCAAAAGGCTCCAGGCTTCGTCGCTTTGATTATTGAGATGCAAAAGTAGAAAAGCGTACATCACTAGCGTTTCTTGTTCGAAAACAAAATCATTCGTTTTGGAAAAGGCAATGACTTCTGCAATCTCTTGTCGACCTTCTTCAATAGTTCCTTCCATGCCGCCTAAGAGTTTGACGCCCCATTTATAACTATCAGGCACCGTACCAACGAGCGCATGAAGAATGCCAAGGCTTTTTTTGTTGGCAATAAAACGAGGATAATTTTCTTGGTTTTTGTTGAGGAGCTTATAGGCCGATTTTATTTCATTGAAAGCCGTAAAATATTCTTCGAACTTCAAGCGAACAAGTGCCCACTGCAATTTTATTTCTGCCTGACAATAAAGATAGTAAGGAGAAAAATTATCGCCTTGCCGAATTTGATCGAGTCGATAGTTTTTATTTTTCTCCAACAGTCGAAAAGCATCTTTGTCTTCTTCAATAAAGACTGTAAAAAAATCAATGTAATTTTCGATCAGGTGGACAATTAGATTATCGGGTTCTTGTTTTTTTAACTGAGCGATATGTTGGCGAGATTCTTCAAAGCGAAGACTGATAGCCTCTTCATAGGCCTGTCGAGCCAGTGGCGTAAACTGAAAATTGCCAGCAGCAAAACTGCTTCCTGCAAAGAAAATAAGGAGAAAGGTGTAGACTAACTTCATTAAGTAAATGTTATCAGTTATGGTTTAAGCACTTAGGTGTTTTGATTCGCTTTAAAGGCAATTAGAGCCAAAGTCTCAACGAAGGAAGATCGCGGAAAGTTGTTAGTGCAAAAGAAAAAAGCCTTGAAGAATTAACGTCAAGGCTTTTTAGTAGAAGAAGTTTTTAAACAACTTCAAACTATGCTTCTGGAGTTGGAGTAACTTCTTTCTCCTTTTTGGCAAGAAGAGTGACGTCATCAACCAAAATTCTTCCACAGTGCTCACAAGCAATAATTTTCTTGTGCATAGAGATTTCCAATTGAACTTGAGGTGGGATTTTGTTGAAACAACCTCCACAAGAATCTCTGGAAACATTCACAACAGCAAGTCCGTTGCGGTAATTATTACGCACTTTATTATAAGCCTTGAGTAAGCGATCTTCGATTTTCTTTTCGGCACGCTCCCTTTTTCTAACCAACTTCTCTTCGTCCTTATTGGTCTTCTCGATGATTTTCTCCAATTCGACCTTCTTGGTTGCCAAGTCCGTTTCCTTTGCAGTCAAACGCTCTTGCGCAGCTTTCAAAGTCTCTTGTTTGGCAACAACAGTTACGTGAACTTCTTTGACTTTTTTCTCAGAAAGTTGGATTTCAAGTTTCTGAAGCTCCAATTCTTTGGAAAGAGCATCATATTCTCGATTGTTCTTTACATTATCCATCTGTTTTTCGTAGCGCTCAATGAGTGCCTCCGCCTCTTTAATATTGGTACGGTGTCGAAGGATATTATCCTCGATATCAGATACATTTTGAGTAAGTCGATCGATTCTGGTTTGTAAACCTGCGATTTCATCTTCCAAATCACCTACTTCCATAGGTAGTTCTCCTTTA
>CALLVY010000816.1 GCA_938015925.1 uncultured Saprospiraceae bacterium | reverse complement strand
GATCACACTCCCCGCTGCAACCAAACCAGCGCCAATCGCCTCATTGGCCGCCACTTCTCCATCAAACACCCTGGCCAAACCTTTAAAAACCAATCCTTCTTTTCCCGTTATTTTTGCTACAGCTCCTTCTTCTGCAAGATTGCCGTAGAGAATTTGCAAATGGCCATTCCTCTTGATCGGATTTTGAAAGGAGTGAATCACTTTTTGACCTGCTGCCAAACCGGGTAAATCGGCTAAATTCTCACTCATCGTTTTTCCCGTTACCGTCAAACAATCGCCATGTAAAAAACCTTCTGCTTCCAACATTTTTAAAACGCCCGGAACACCACCTACTTCATGCAAATCCTGCATTACAAAACGACCACTTGGTTTGAGGTCAGCCAGGAAAGGAGTCCGGTCACTTATCTTTTGAAAATCATCAATACTCAGTGGTACCTGGACAGCCTTGGCCATTGCGATGAGATGCATTACCGCATTCGTGGATCCTCCCAAAACAGTGATCAGGGTGATCGCATTTTCGAAGGCCTCTCTGGTCATAATGTCTCGTGGTTTGATGTCTTTTTCGAGGAGGAGACGAATGGCTTCACCAGCGCGTCGGCATTCGTTTTGTTTTTCTGGACTCACTGCTGGATTGGAAGAATTATAAGGCAGGCTCATGCCCAGTGCTTCAATGGCGGCGGCCATGGTATTGGCGGTGTACATGCCGCCGCAGGCGCCAGCTCCCGGACAAGCATTGCGGACAATTCCGCGAAACTCTTTTTCATCAATACTTCCTGCTATTTTTTGCCCCAAGGCTTCGAAAGCGGAAACGATATCTAGTTTTTTATTTTGGTAACAACCTGGCCCAATCGTTCCGCCGTATACTAAAATCCCAGGGCGATTGAGTCTTCCCAATGCCATCATTGCTCCTGGCATATTTTTATCACAACCCACTACCGCAACAATGCCATCGTACCATTGAGCTGAGGCAACCGTCTCTATAGAATCTGCAATAATATCTCGGGAAGGTAGCGAATAGCGCATCCCGGAAGTCCCCATAGAAATGCCATCACTTACCCCAATCGTATGAAAGATCAAACCGAGTAGGTCTTGAGATTGTACTCCCGTCTTTATCACTTTGGCTAAGTCATTGAGATGCATATTGCAGGGATTTCCTTCCCAGCCGGTGCTAACAATTCCGACCTGTGCTTTTTTCAAATCTTCTTCGGTCAATCCAATGCCATGCAGCATTGCTTGTGCGGCGGGTTGGGTTTCATCTTGAGTAACCGTTCTACTGTATTTATTTAATTCTTTATGATTCATAGTTGGTCATTTCTAAAAATATGATGCACTTGGTTTTTTTTGATTTTTTTTCAAAAATTTGGGTATAAAAAATAGCAATCCAGCCATAGTCAGATGCAAATCATGACTATGCTAAATAATGCATTTGTTTAGGGCAAATACTTCGTCTATTTCGACTACAGCATTTGCCTTCATCAAGCATTAATGAAACAATAGATTTTTGTATGTTACCTTTAAAAAGATCTACAAATAAGCACCATTAATCCGTACTTTATTGAAGCGAAAAACAAAAAAGCCATCTTCGAATGGAAGATGGCTTTTTATATATTTTAAATAGCAAAACTTCCTGTCGTCAGATATTGATGACAATAATTATAATGACTACGACGAAGAATGTGATGCTAGAATTATTCATAATAATAAAAGTGCTTTTAAATTTGCACTGAAGCAAAGATGTACGGAAAAGTTATCAATAGCAAATAGATTGGTAATTATTTTTTGAAGTTATAAAAACGAAAAGACTAAAACTAAAACTCCAAAAAGACTTATCAGAATTTATTTTTTAGGAAGGCCATAAAAACCACATTATATTTTATACAAAAACCAATACTTTACTTTTCTTTGGAATCGGCAATAGCAAAAAAATATATTTTTCTTATCCTCAAACTATTCTTATCTCGCCATTTTCACTAGCTGTCTGGCCGCCTGGCCTTTCCAATCATCTCTTTTTATGCGGCCAGGGAAAAACTGAATGGCGTCTGTAACCAGATTCATGGCTTCTTTATCAAAGCTGCTAATCTGCTCGAAAGTAAAAATCCCAACAGCATTAAGTTGCTCTTCAATAAAAGGGCCGATACCATCGATCACTTGCAAATCATTTTTCTCTGCAGCAGTAGCGATTGGAATTTTATGCCCGAATACACTTTTTAATTTTGCTCTGGCAATATCAGATTTCTCTTTGGTAGAAATAAAATTGTATTCCTCTAATTCTTCTTCCAATCCCTCCTCAATAACTTCTGAGTCAATTTCGATTTCTTCAATTTCGTCTCCTTCCATTACCGGAACCAACAATACCTCCAATTCTTCCTCTCCTTCTTGTAATTCCGCAACGTTTAATTTCAATTGCTGATTTTCTTCTTCCAACTGAGCGAGTCGCTGATTGATAGAATCCATATCTACTGCACTGGGAGTCGATGAATTATGCGCTGTTTTATTTAAATTTAAAATCGTTTCCTGTAAGCGTTCGTTTTCTATTGCGAGCCGTTCCATTTTATTTTCAATCATCCCAATCCGACTATTGGTCGCCTCTTCGCCTTGGCTATACAAAGTACTTTGTTCGTAAGTTTTTTGCTCCGCTTCGGCCTGTAATTGTTCTTTTTCCTTTAGCAACTGATGGACTTCCAATCGAAGTCCCGCCGATTCTTCTTCCAATTGCTGCGCCTGCACCCGAAGCATTTCTCGAGCCGCTTGTGTTTTTTCTACATCCGCACTTAGGGAGCTGATTTGGCTTTGATAGACTTCTGTATTCTGCTCCAATACAATCATTTGCTCTTGGCTAGCTTGCCACTTCTGTTCGTATTGATCTCGTTCTTGTTGAAATTGATCTCGATCTTGTTGCGTTTGTGTCAATTGCTTTTTTGCTTTACTCAAAAAACCAGTAGCGGTCTCGAGTTCTACCTGTCGCGCTTTTCCTTCCTTAAGTAAGGTATCTCTTTCCGCGCGAGTACTTAGCAAATCATTTTCTTTGTGCATCAGTTCTCTTTCTGCTCGCTTCCATTTTTTATTAATGGAGGCCCTTCCGGCAAATAGCCCAATCAGAAAACTTCCTAGGAGAAAAAACAATACCATGATACTGTCAGTAGTATTGAGGTCGGTAAATAATTGAGAAATAAAATCTAACATAGGTGAAAATTTGATCGATCAGAATTAGTACTGTTGGTTTATAAACAAGGAATATTTAAAAATGCTAATTCCCTGCTGTGGCATTGTGTTGGCTGACAAAATGAAATTTCAAGGGCTCAATCAGACGTTTGCCTTCTACCATTTCAGAACGGGTTTGGATTCGTTCGGCCGCAATACCAGCATCCAATAACCATTCTTGAATTTTACTCGCGCGAGCTTCGCCTAAATTCTCATAAGTCTCATCAAGGGTTTCCTTTTCTGATTTCAGATAAAAACCAGTAATCAATACCTCCAGCTCTTGCTGGCTTCTCATTTGCCGAATTAAGCGATTGAGAAAAGAAGTATTATTGCTGGTAAAGCGAGCATGACCACTATTGGCAGTAAAGACAAACTGCTCATAGCCCTGATGCAGCAAGGTATCGCTATAATAAATCCCTAAGGTTTTGGGAGGTTGGTTGAGTCGGGCTTCTTCCGTACTAGGAGTACAATGACTTTTTACTTTGCAGACATAATACCAGCGACCAACAGTCGCCCAAAGCAAGAATAGTAAAAACCCTTGTAAGATGGCTCTCATAGAATGTTCGTTTTGTGTTTTCCGCTTTATTTCGATCCTTTGATTTTTTGCTAGACACAAAATTCATCAAAGAATATTCAAAACAAGGAGGAAATGTTTTCTCAGTAAAGGCAAACGAATGGATATCTCCAGACGTTCGTCATATTAAAGTTACACAATCCCCACTATTCTACCAAAGCTCCTCTCCTTTTTCGTAATTTCAGCCTATGAATTGGTCTACCGCTCTACATGGCTTTAAAGATTACTTGGTGCTCGAACGTTCGCTTTCGACCAATTCGCTCGATGCTTATGGAAGAGATGTCAAGCATTTGATCCGTTTTATCCAAGATCAGGAAAGTCCAATAAATCCGCTGCAGATAAAAATTGACCACCTCACCGCTTTTATTCTCCACCTCAATCAAATGGGAATTGGCGCCCGCTCACAAGCTCGGATCATCTCCGGAATCAAAGCTTTCTACAAATACTTACTGGTCGAAGATTTGCTGGATCACGATCCCACAGAACTCCTGGAAGGCCCGCGCCTCCAACGCAAGATTCCCGAAGTATTGAATTATGACGAGATCCAAAGCATGCTAGAAGTCATTGACCTGAGTACTCCGCACGGCACGCGCAACCGCGCCATCATCGAGACCCTTTATGCCTGTGGACTCCGCGTGAGCGAACTGACGGAGCTAAAATTGTCTAATTACTTTCCCGATATTGGCTTTGTAAAAGTGATTGGTAAAAACAATAAAGAACGCATCGTTCCTATTGGTGAAGCGGCGATCAAACACATCCAATTCTACCTCGAAGGCATTCGCCGACCGATGAGCAATATTCATCCAGACCATGAAAACATCTTATTTCTCAACAGAAGAGGGAAAAAACTCAGCCGTGTCATGGTCTTTATGATCGTCAAAGAATTGGCTAAAATGGCGGGAGTTAGCAAAAAAGTGAGTCCACATACCTTTCGACATTCCTTTGCCACTCACCTGATCGAAGGAGGAGCTGATCTCAAGGCAGTACAAGATATGTTGGGCCATGAGTCGATCACTACTACGGAGATTTATACCCACCTGGACACTGATTTCCTCCGAGAGACTATTGCGAGTTTTCATCCTCGTAGTCGAAGAGGATAGGATAAAAAATACTAAAAAACCAACCTCTAAATCCAATTGAGTCTCTTTGTTAAATCGGTTTGAAGTTTGGGCCTATGATCTGCGATTTGCGATATATGGTATTCGAAAATCCAAAACCGTATTATCTCATGATCTATTTTAATCCAAGATGCCTTATTTAAGTGCTAAAAATTATAGAAATTTGCACGTTCAAAAAAAGCACTCCTAAAAATACCATTTATGCGATTTGGCAATAAAGCACTTTTGAATTTAGGGATTCTACTTGGCCTTTATACGATGCTATGGTGGGGCTGCGCTCAGGTAGGTACGCTCACCGGAGGCGAAAAAGATACCCAGCCCCCTCAGATAGACAGCCTAAAGTCTACGCCAAATTACCAGACCAATTTTAAGGAAAAAACGTTCGAAATCACCTTTGATGAATGGTTGACACTAAAAGATGTTTACAACCAAGTAGTGGTTTCGCCGCCGCTAAAAGGTGGAGGAAGAGCAGAGGTAAGCTTGCGTAAGAAAACGGTTGTTGTTGATTTGGGAGAAGAAGACCTGCGACCAGATGCCACTTATATCATCAATTTTGGAGAAGCCATTACAGATTTTACAGCAGGAAATGAGGTCAAAAATTTGCGCTTTGTTTTTTCTACGGGAGACTATATCGACTCCTTGGAAATGACTGGGACTATCGTGGATGCCTTTACGGGAAAACCTGTTGAGAAATGTCTCTTTATGCTTTATGACAATCTTTCGGATACGGTGGTTCGCAAAGACATTCCTTTTTATTTTTCTAAAACGGATGAATTGGGCAATTTCAAATTGCAAAACATCAAAGCAGATACGTTCAAAACATTTGCCTTGCTGAGCACCGATCCCAACTATCGATATGATCAAGCTTCGGAGCAAATTGGCTTTGTAGATTCTTTTATCGTACTACACGATAGTGCCCGCATCAATCTCCAGCTGCGCATCTTCCAGGAAAACCCCAGACTGATTCTCAATAAGAAAGAAAAGGGAAGCTTTGGTTTTCACAAGTTCCTCTACAATCAAACGCCTTATGAAGCTCAATTGACCTACGACAGTCTTGGGCAAGATTTTATTCAGGCTTTGGACCAAGACACGCTAAAGATTTGGTACAATTGGCAAAACGATCAAAGCTGGAAAGTTTATTTACAACAAGACACAACATTGGACACCTTGGTGATCGACACGATCGGCAAGTCCTCCTTTTTTGCCAATGCAAAACTCCGAAATACAGGAAATAATAAAGGCAGCAAACAGAAAATAAATCCAGTTCAGGGAATCAACCTCCAATTCAATTATCCTTTAAAAAGCATAGATACCACTCAATTTTTCTTGCTCGCGGATACCACTAACATCCGAGTATTTCCCAAAATAAAAATCGATACCATCGATCAAAGAAAGCTCCACATTCAATATCCCTGGGAAGCGGGTCTCGATTATCAATTACAAGTCTTCCCCGGAGCACTCCGCGATATTTACGGCTTGACTATTGATAGTTTAGAACAAAATTTCATAGCACAAAGTGCGGATGATTTTGGTATTTTTACGATTAATTTGGCGGAGATGGATAGTACGCAGCAATACGTTTTCCAATTACTAAAAGGCGAAAAAGTACTAAAAGAAGAAATTACTGCAGGACAATCGAAATATCAATTTGTGTATGCAGGTTTGGGGCTGGGGTCAGATTATACCGTTCGACTGATTGAAGATCGCATTCCAAACGGACGTTGGGATACGGGAAGTTATGATGAAAAAAGACAGCCAGAACGACTTCGAGTGATCCCTTTACAGGAATTAAGAGCTAACTTTGAGTCGAAGGAAACAATTTCGGGGAAGTTTTAGGGTTCTTATTAAAACAAATAACATGATTCTACGATCAGAAAATCTAGTAAAAATCTATGGCAGCCGAAAGGTAGTTAAGGAAGTTTCTCTCGAAGTTAACCAAGGAGAAATCGTAGGATTACTGGGACCCAACGGAGCGGGAAAAACCACTACTTTTTATATGACCGTTGGTTTTATCAAGCCCAATTCCGGGAGAGTCTATTTAGACGATAAAGACATCACGGAATTGCCGATGTACCGCAGGGCACAAAACGGTATTGGCTATCTTCCGCAAGAGCCTTCTATTTTTCGCAAGCTAACGGTTGAAGATAATATTGCGGCTGTTTTAGAAATGATGCCTTTGACCAAAGCAGAACAAAAGGATAAACTGGAAAGTTTGATTTTGGAATTTCGGCTAGATAAAGTCCGTAAAAGTAAGGGAGATACGCTGTCCGGTGGAGAGCGTCGAAGGACGGAAATCGCCAGAGCCCTGGCGACTTCGCCCAACTTTATTTTACTAGACGAACCCTTTGCGGGAATTGACCCTATCGCTGTGGAAGATATTCAATATATTGTGGCCAAATTAAAAACTAAGAATATCGGAATTCTCATCACCGATCATAATGTACAAGAAACCTTATCCATTACCGACCGAGCTTATTTGATGTTTGAAGGAAATATCTTAAAAGCAGGAACCGCAGAAGAATTGGCGGCAGATGAAATGGTTCGGAAAGTTTACTTGGGTAAAAATTTTGAATTGCGGCGTAAGTTGATCGATGTTTATCGAGATCATATTGATAGTTAACGAAGTCTTGTTTTACATGATGTCTACCAAACCATTTTGCATTTTCCTCTTTTTTTTCATTGGCCTTTTGGGTTCGTGTCGTTCGGATGCAGGTAAATTAACTCCTGCCGATCTCCAACACATCGACACCCTCTATACCCGTGAAATCATAAAATTAGCTCCCCTACTTGATAGTCTTTGTGAAGTCCGACGAGATAGTCTCCTACAAATCGCAGCGGACTCTATGATCAAAGTGCGCATGGACGAGATGGAAAAAATACTAAATAGACAATGAAAAAAAACATTTTCCTTATTGTTCTTGGCGCCATTTTCGGCCTACTGACTTATTCTTCCTGCGAAGAATCAGAAGAAGATAAGCTCCTGAGAAAGGCTTTGATCGAAAAAACCTACCAAGAGCGAGTTGGAAAATACAAGCAACAAGTCTACAACAAATGCCGCAAAGACATTTTGGCCACCGCCAAAATCATCTCTGATTCAACCTTGCTCGATAATGCCCGAAATATAAAAGTCGTAGACTCCATCCAACGCCCCCCAAAACCGCTAAAACCTGGATTTCCAGAGCCTAAATCCATCGATGATTCCTCCGAAGTTGCCCCTTTTCTCCCAGAAGCTCCCCTAGACACGATCAATTGACCCCTCCAAATCCTCTAAAAACTTCTTTTAAGTCGCTTTTCCCTCCAGAATTAGTCTCCTTATTTTCCTAGTAAAACCAAGGCTTTTGCTCCCTTCTTGTTAAGGTTACGTTAATCCAAGCATTTTTCTTATCAAAAGCTTTTGAGATAGCCTATTTTAAGTGTTGTTTTCTCTAAAAAAATTCGGAAATTTGCGCGCAGTTAAAATCCTATTGATTTTGACCGCATTCACTTGACAACTAAATCGTTATATGCAACCATCAGTAGATATAGAAGCACTCAACCAACAGGTATTTATCGAAAGTGCTTTTCTGGAAAAACTCAATGAAGAGACTGCAAAAGTAATCGTTGGCCAAAGCCATATGATTGAAAGACTTTTACTAGGCTTACTTACCAAAGGACATGTATTGCTCGAAGGTTTGCCTGGACTAGCCAAAACTTTGGCGATCAAAACCTTGTCTACCGCTATTGATGCTCATTTTTCAAGGATACAGTTTACGCCCGATCTTTTACCGGCGGATATCATCGGTACGATGATCTACAATCCAACTCAAAATGAGTTTACGGTACGAAAAGGGCCCATCTTTGCCAACTTCATTTTGGCCGATGAGATCAACCGGGCGCCAGCCAAGGTACAGAGTGCCTTATTGGAATCCATGCAGGAACGCCAGGTGACGATCGGAAAAGAAACATTCAAACTAGCAGAACCTTTTCTTGTTTTAGCTACGCAAAACCCGATTGAGCAAGAAGGAACTTATACGCTTCCAGAAGCACAGGTTGATCGTTTTATGCTTAAAGTAAAAATTGGTTATCCGAGCAAGGAAGAAGAAAGAGAAATCATCAGACGAAATTTAAATATTTCTGGTTTTGGAGAAAAGGTACAACCGATCATTTCTATAGAACAGATTTTACGCGCCAGAGAAGTGGTTCGCAAAGTTTATATGGATGAAAAAATCGAACGTTATATCCTCGATATCGTTTTTGCTACTCGGGATCCAGAAGAATATGGCCTTGCAGACCTTAAGCCACTTATCAATTATGGTGGTTCTCCTCGTGCCAGTATCAACCTTGCCTTGGCTTCCAAAGCACATGCTTTTATGAAGCGCCGAGGTTATGTCATTCCAGAAGATGTAAGAAGCATTTGTCACGATGTGATGCGCCACAGAATTGGATTGACTTACGAAGCAGAAGCAGAAAACATCACTCAGGAAGACATCATCAATAAAATCCTGAACACTATAGAAGTTCCCTAGGAAGGAAGCTGTAGAAATAAATTCGCCCTTTGCGATTTTTTCTCCCTAATCCTCTTTCCTATTTACGATCAAAAGCTAAAAGAACTTCATGGAAAAACTCCTTCTGTTTATTGCACTACTCTCTTTCACTTTCGCAGCAAAAGCACAAACTTCTGCCACGGAACACGTCGTCTTTGCACTTTTTGAAAAACCAGACAAAGTACAATGGATCAATCACTATCACGGCCGTATAGATGGCATGAGTGAAGTGGCGGTATCTGTTGCCTATGACGGAAAGAGATGCAAAGGACTTTTGACTTATCTAAGAAGCAAGGAAGCCATTCAATTGGAAGGAACTTTGAAAAATAATTTATTGAATCTCAATGAGATCAATCGAGAAGGAAAAATTTCTGGAAGCCTTAGAGGAGAATTAAAAGAGAATTATTTTTTGGCGGAATGGAATAATGTGGAGGAAAATTTGTCTTCGGTCATCGACCTCAAAAAAGTCGACAAAGAAGTAATGACTCCTGGCTATTGCGGAGAAAACATGTGGATCAAATCTTTTACGGCTCAATTGCCAGAAGACGAAATGCGCTTGATCGTACAATCTGTGGAAGAAGGACAACTGCGAGGAATCGCCTATTCGAAAGAAGAAAAAAGAAGCTATCGAATCCTAGGAGAATTGGATGGAGAAAATGACTACCAACTTCTACTACAAGATTCGGAATACCGAAAAATCGGAAAAATCAATGGAACCTTCTCCGATGCTGTTCGCCAAAAAGCGGTTTTCACCAAAGGCAATGCCAAAGAGAAACCAATGGCGCTCACACTAGAGAGCAATCTTTATATGGGCTGTAAGGAATACGCAGACTACCTGCTTACCTACGACATCACTTACCCCAAAACAGTCAATACTTCTTTCAACAACTGGATGGAGCAAGAGGTCGATCAATGGCTTAAACATTGCCGCGAATATTCCGCTAGCGTACGAGAAGTAAACCCCGTACAAAAACCACTGATGCGCTCTTCTGTCAGAGCTTATGGCTGGAGTGAAATTGATTACTATTCTCCAGAATTGATCAGTGGTTATTTGACTTATAATAATACTTGGTCTTTAGCGCCACAAGGACATTCGTTTAATTACGATCTCCAAAAAAATTCAGAAATTACCTTGGATGATATTTTCCGAAAGGACTTTGAAGTGGCGCCTTTCGTTTTAGAATATTTACATAAAAAACAATTGCAATCCAACTGGATCAATGATCCGGATTACAAAGAATGGCTAAAAGGAAGAGATTTTCCTTACTTCACTATTCGGGAAGATGGCATTTGTTTTTGTACCGCTTACGATGGTATTTATGGGCGTCATGAATTGACCATTCCGTACAGCGATTTAAAACCTTACATCAAGCGGCGAAGTCCAATTGACCCATTGATCGTAAAATAAGTTTTAGCCTTTAGCAGAAAATTCGTTTAACCTTATTTTCTCCAAAGAATACTTAAGTGACAGGAAAAAGTCTTAGAAAAATTTAGGATTTTATTTTTGTCTAGTAAACAAGTCTATAAATGGAAAGCAGCGAACTGCTCAAAAAAGTACGAAAGATAGAAATCAAGACCCGAGGTCTGAGCAAACAGCTTTTCTCTGGAGAGTACCACAGTGCCTTCAAAGGAAGAGGAATGTCTTTTAGTGAAGTTCGCGATTATCAATACGGAGATGACATTCGAAACATTGATTGGAATGTAACGGCTCGAACCGGTGATCCGCATGTCAAAATTTTTGAAGAAGAAAGAGAACTGACGGTAATGATTGTTGTGGATGTAAGTCAATCGAGTTTTTTCGGTACCGTCAATCAAATGAAAGATGCCATCCTCACAGAAATTTGTGCGGTACTCGCTTTTTCAGCCATCAATAATAATGACAAAGTCGGAGTCTTATTCTTTACCGATAAAATCGAAAAATTCATTCCGCCTAAGAAAGGAAAACAGCATATCCTGCGCATCATCCGAGAATTGCTCAACTTCGAACCAGAGGGCCAGGGCACTGATATTGGAAAAGCACTGGAATACCTCAACAACCTCATCAAAAAGCGGAGCATTACTTTTGTACTCTCTGATTTTATGGCTCAAGGATATGAGACGCCTTTGCGGATTGCGGCCAGGCGCCACGACATCATCGGGGTGCACCTCTACGACCCAAGAGAAGAAAGCCTGCCCAATGTCGGTTTGATTCGGGCAGTTGATGCAGAAACAGGTGCAGAAAAATGGATCGACACCGCCCTTGCTTCCGTAAGGAATCAATATGCTGATTTTTTCAAAAAAAATGTCGAATATTTTCGAGGCTCTTTTATAAAAAGTGGTGCAGACTCGGTCAGTATTCGTACCGACGAATCCTATGTCAATGCACTTCTAAAGTTTTTCAAGAAACGATCTAAGTAATTCCCGGATACTGGGTATACATTAGATTAGTTCGTACCTCTTGAACCTCCGTTGTCGGTTTGAGATGAATTTTAATTTTAGACGAGTTTAAAAACAAGTGACCATTCAGCAATGTGTGATAAATATCTAAAAATATTTTTCTTCTTCCTGCTTACCTTTTCTTTCGGTGCCCTGCAAGCCCAAGAAAGAATTGGACTTAGTGTAGACCGAAACGATGTCCTCGTAGGAGACCTGATACAATTAAAAATAGAAATTCAGGTCCCTCCAAACGCAGTAATCAATTACCTCGATCTAAAATTTGCAGAAACCCAAATCCAAACCGCAGCAGCTCCAAATCCAAGTGGTATGGTACCGGTACCAGAGACCAACCAATATCCCGATTTTGACATCAGAAACATGGGCAACTGGGAAGTCCTTCCCGATACCGGAAAAGTAATGAGCGCTGATCTTCTAAAATGGGACACCCTCAGCTCCGGCACAACCACCCTACTGGTCAACATCCTCGAGCTATTACCTTGGGATGCGGGTATCATTCGCTTTGCTCCTATGGAATTAGAATTTCGAGAAGGAGGTAGTACGCGCAAGATCAGCTCCAATATCATCGAACTAAAAGTCAATGCAGTGGAAGCGCTAGCGATCACCAGCACAATAGATTCTTTGGGACTGGCTCCAATCAAAGAGATAAAAAGAGAACCTTTTAAATTTCAAGATCTCTTTCCTTATTTGTTGGGACTTTTACTTTTATGTTTTTTAGGATTGGTAATCTGGAGTTTCTTACGAAAAAAACAAGTCGTCGTTCCTCCTCCTACTCCTACTCGATGGATACCGCTATACGAATTAGCTATTGCCCAACTTCAAACTTTAAAAGAAAAACAACTCTGGCAAAAAGGGGAAGTAAAAGCTTATCATTCAGAATTGACTCGCAGCGTAAGAGACTATCTGGAAAACCGTTATCATATCCAGGCACTGGAATCGCCAACCTCTGAAATATTGCGTCAGATGCAACCACTTGGTTTTGCAGAAGAACACAAAATGCAATTGCAAAACATGCTGCAAATGGCGGACATGGTAAAATTTGCCAAAGCCTCCCCCGATATTGAAGTACATGATCGCCTCTTAGAAAACGCCATTGATTTTATTCAAAAAACCAAACCGGCTCAACTACTGGATGAATCAGCAGAAGGTTGGGTAGAATTGCCGATTGACGATAACCAGGAAAGGGTCGGCTATCATTTGGTGCGCGATGAAAAGATTCGTAAACGGATCATCGAAAATGCACACGACTTTTTAAAATTTGAAGAAGCACCAATTGGCAGAAGAGTTCTTGCTGCGCTGATTGATTCCCTAGCCTTAAGCTTGATCGCTATTATTCTGGGTGGAATTCTTTATCAGTTTAGTAGTATTATTCCTCTCAACTATTACCTGCCAATGGCACTCTCTTATATCGCTTTGATGTTGATTATCAGTTGGATTTTCTTTGTTGAAATTGAAGTTAGAAATGGAGCTACTCCAGGAAAACGACTTTTATCTTTACAAACGATGAATGCCCAACAAAATAATATTTCCAGAATAGAAGCACTATTTCGCTGGATCGTAAAAATACTTGCAACGACCTTCTTTCCACTTTTCATCATTTACACTTTGATCAAAAAATCGAAAATCCTCTTGCAAGATCAACTTACAGACACCAGAGTGTATTACGTTAAGAAATAAATTGACATCCGAGAAATAAATTGACATCCGAATAGATAGAGTTTATTCTAAATAATTTAGTATGGCTAAAAAATCGTCTTTTGTTCCCACTCTGCGTCACGTCCTCGCCATAATAGCTCCGGCTATTAGGCTCCGGGCGTTCCTTGATTGGAAGCAAAATCCTTCATTTTTATCACATAAAACCATCTTAGAATAAACTCTAATGATTCTATTACTACTCGAAAATATCACTTTCCAAAATCCAGAAGCTTTTATCTTATTGCTTTTGGTGCCTATTCTTGGGGCATGGTATTTTATGCGACGAGGTCAACGATTTGTCAACTTTAAGTTTTCTTCCCTCCGCGCATTAGACGGCATCAATTCCTGGCGAGGTCGACTACGTGGCATGCTTCCCATTTTAAGAGCATTGGCCTTTTGTAGTCTCGTCGTAGCGATAGCCCGCCCTCAGGAAGTTTTGAAAGAACAAGAAATCACAGCTGAAGGAATAGACATTGTACTCGTCATGGATTTATCGAGTAGTATGTTGGCTCAGGATTTCAAACCAGACCGGCTTGAAGTCAGTAAAAGAGTAGCCTCAGAGTTTGTGGACAAAAGAGAATACGACCGCATTGGTCTGGCCGTTTTTGCGGGAGAAGCATTTACCCAATGTCCCCTCACCACAGACCACAAAGTACTCAAAGAGTTTTTGGCCAATCTAGATTGTGGTATTCTCCGAGACGGAACCGCCATCGGCGACGGATTGGCTACCGCAGTCAATCGCCTCAAAGAAAGCGAAGCCAAAAGTAAAACCGTTATTCTACTGACAGACGGGGACAATAATGCTGGCTACGTCAATCCACTAATGGCTTCAGAGATTGCCAGAGAATTCAATGTAAAAGTCTATACCATTGGAGTGGGTTCGCGAGGAAAAGCTCCTGCGCCAGTAAGTCGAGCGGCAGATGGCCGATATATTTTTGGGATGGCTACGGTAAAAATTGACGAAGAATTATTGATGAAAATCTCTGAAGAAACAGGAGGAAGATATTTCCGTGCCACCAATGCCCAGAGCCTGGAGCAAATTTATGCAGAAATTGACCGCCAGGAAAAAACCAAAATTGAAATTACGACTATCAAAAGATATAGCGAAGAGTTTTATCGCTTCGCTTTTTTAGGGATTATATTTTTGTTACTGGAATTATTTTTAAGGTATACCATTTTGAGAACAATTCCTTAGTAAGGAGAATTAAACGACTCCCTTGTTTGAAATGAAAATAAGCGATGTTTAGATTCGAACATATAGAACATTTATACGCCTTTGCCGCAATCCCCGTGTTGATCCTCTTCTTCACCCTGATGTGGTATGCGCGCAAGCGAGTGATCGGCCGACTCGGAGACGACTTATTGGTACAGCAGCTCATGCCAGATTGGTCGCGTTATAAGCACGGGCTAAAATTTGCTTTGGTAATGATCGCCTTGGCGCTACTCATCGTTGCCTGGGCCAATCCACAGTTTGGTTCTAAACGGGAGAAAGTAAAACGCAAAAGTGTGGACATCTTCGTGGCCTTAGATATTTCCCGAAGCATGGAGGCCGAAGATTTGCGCCCTAGTCGGATGGATCGGGCCAAGCAATTTGCGATGAAGTTGGTAGAAGAACTGAAAGGTGAACGCATTGGATTAATCATCTTTGCTGGGAATGCTTATTTACAGACGCCCCTCACGACCGATTACTCCGCAGTGCTCATGTTTCTCCGCAGTGCCAATCCCAACTTGGCTCCAACCCAGGGAACCGCTATTGGGGAAGCCATAGATTTGGCCGAGCGATCTTTTGAAGAAAACAATAAACATCACAAAGTGATGGTTGTAATATCAGATGGAGAAAATCACGATGAAGAAAGCATTCAACGTGCCACAGAAGCTCATGACAATGGCTTATTGATTTTCTCGGTCGGTGTAGGAACTAGCGAAGGCGGTTTTATTCCTGTTGTAGAAAATGGCAGAAGTGAATTCAAACGCGATGCATCGGGGAATCCAGTCCGTTCCAGAATTGATGAAGACATGCTTCAACAGTTGGCCACAGCAGGAGATGGTGCTTATTTTAACCTAGCACAAAGCGACCAAATTGCAGATGTGATTCGAGAGCGAATTGATGGAATGGAAAAAAGAGAATTTGAGCAAAGATCTTTTTCAGAGTTTGAAAGTTACTTTCAATATTTCATTGGAGTAGCCTTATTCCTTTTGCTATTAGAATTTGTCATCTCCTTTCGGAAAAACAAATGGTGGGGCAACAAAGATTTATTTGCCAAAAACTAACGATTCTTTCCTACGTGGAAAGTTCATTTAAAAAAAATTAAAAAAATATTGATGTCAAATACAAAATCTACTCGCCAGGAATTTCGGCAATGGAGCATTTGCCTATTCGTATTTTTTCTATTCAATATTTCTGCGCAAGCGCAAAATTCACACAATTATTTGCGCCAGGGAGATCAATCCTACGATCAGGAAAATTATGCAGAGGCAGAAGAAAAATACCGCAAGGCGATTTCAAAGGATCGAAGTGCTCGTGGAGAATACAATCTAGGAAATTCTATTTACAACCAAGAGCGCTATGAAGAAGCGGTAAACAGATATCAGGCAGCAGCGGCAGCAGCAACAGATGAACAGACCAAAGCAGATGCTTTTTACAATCTGGGAAATGCCCATGTAAAAAATGAAAAATTAAAAGAGGGAATCCAAGCCTACAAGGATGCGCTTCGACTAAACCCTGAAGATCAAGACGCCAAATACAACCTTTCGAAAACCAAACAAGTCTTGCAACAACAGCAGCAGCAACAACAGCAACAGCAACAACAAGACCAGGAAAAGAAAGAGGAAGAAGAACAAGAAGAGCAGGAGCAAGAACAGCAGCAACAACAAGAATCTGATCAAAACGAAGAAGATTCTAAGAAGGAAGATGGCGAAGAACAAAATGAAGAACAATCGCCAGAGGAGAAGTATGGCGAAAAAGATTTGAATAAAGAAGAGGCAGAACGCTTGTTGGAAATAATGGAAGAGGAAGAACGAAAAGTACAAGAAAATTTGCGCAAGCAGAAAAAAGGAAAAAACAAGTCTGGAAAAGACTGGTAAAATATTCAGATAAAAATTCTAAAAACAGAAGCGATGAAAAGAAACAGTTTATTCTTTTTATTTTTTCTCTACTGCGGATTCGCATGGACGCAAGAGGCAAAATTTACCATCGACGTAAGCATTGATTCTCTTTTACTGGGCAATGCTACGAAAGTTAGTTTCACCCTAGAAGGTGCTAAGGGATCGAACTTTACTCCTCCTGATTTTTCTGGATTTCAAATAGTGGCCGGCCCAAGTCAGTCGTCTAGCATCAGCATGATCAACGGAGTAGTTAGTCAACAACTTTCGTATATCTACTATTTGTCAGCGGAAGAAATTGGAAATTTTTATATTGCTCCAGCAAGCATTGAAACGGAAGAAGGTATCCTTGAAACAGAACCTGTTTCCATTATTGTCGTTCCAAACCCAGACAACATCCAGCAGGAAGGAAAAGCTCCTAGTAGAGAACGCGGCTTTTTTGACTTCCCATCTAGCCCAGAAAAGAAATTAAAGAAGCCCAAAAAGAAAAGAAGGATTTATCGCATTTAGATCCACTATTAAAATGCAAGTAAAGATTTAGCGAAGTTTATGAAAAAGCAATTTCTATCATTCTACTTTATACTCTTGTTGCCGATCTTACTCCTGGCACAAGACCAAACGACTTTTACCGTTTCCTCTGATGCAAAAGAGGTCGTTCTCGGTGGCTACTTTGAAGTTAGTTTCACTTTAGCCAATGGAAATGGAACAGGATTCAAAGCCCCTCGCTTCGATGCCTTCAACCTCCTCTCTGGCCCCAATCGATCTTCCAACATGGTCATCGTCAACGGCCAAATGTCAAAAAAAGAAGTGTACTCCTATACCCTACAACCCAAAACGATTGGAAACTTTCCTATTCCACCAGCTTCCATAAAAGTAAAAGGAGAAGTATTGAAAACCGAGATCATCTATGTCAAAATAGTAAAAGGGAAAACACCCAATGCCAATACTCAGGGAGATTTGATAGATCAGCTAAAAGAGCAAATTTTCATCAAAGCAGTACCAAGTACTTCGGAAGCACATATCGGAGAGCAAATTTCGCTAGATTATAAACTCTACACCACTCGCGATGTAGAAAATTACAATATGATTTTTGAATCTGAATATTCCGGTTTCTTTGCTCAAGAAATCCGATATAATAATCCAGTAATTAAAGAAGTAATCGACGGTGTACAATACAGCACTAAAGTACTCAAAAGGGTTTCCCTGTTTCCACAACAAGCAGGTGCACTTACAATAGAACCCATGGTCATGGAACTTGGGGTGAGTATGGAAGCGCAACCGAAAAAAAGAAGAAGCTTTTTTTATTCACCATTGGTTACTCGCTTTAAAGTAGAAACGGAGTTGAGTAAAATCAACGTTCGCCCCTTCCCTTCTGATGCACCGCCTACCTTTAGCGGAGCTGTAGGAAAATATCAAATGACCAGTAGCATTAGCCGCAATCAATTGAGCACCGACGATGCCTTATCTGTAAAAATGAACATCACGGGAGACGGAGATTTGCGACAGGTACAGCCACCAGAGCTTGTCGTGTCCGACAATTTCGAAGTCTATGACCCTAAGGTCAATGATGAAAAAACACAGGAAAGTCGTGGCCGTATCATTGGCAGCAAAGCCATTGAATACTTACTCCTTCCTAAGGAACCAGGCGACTTCAATATCCAACCCGCTTTCACTTATTATGATGCTGACAGTAGCAAATACATTACACTGCGATCCTCCCCTTTCAAACTAAAGGTCATCAAGGGTAAAAATTATGGTAAAAAAATAGATTTAACCGCAATAGAAAATCCCAATCTTGGAGAAATCCGAAATATTCACACTGGAGGAAAACTCTATTCCGCCAATCGGCATTTCACAGGTTCTGGTATTTTTTGGACGCTTTTTTCTTTGCCTTTTTTATTACTGGGTGGTGTCGTTGTGACCAAGCAGGTACAGGCTTCGCGCGGACCAGTCGACTTAGATTTACTGCGTCAAAGCCAAGCCAGGAAAGTAGCGACTCAACGTTTGTCGGGAGCCAAGACATTTTTGGATCAAGAAAAGCCACGAGCTTTTTATGATGAAATCTCTAAAGGGCTTTATGGCTACATTGGCGATAAAATGAATATTCCATTGTCTGAAATGGGCAAAGATAATATTAGACAGCAGTTGGAAAGTTTGCAGGTGAGTGGGGACACTTGTGATCGTTTTATGGGGGTACTGAGTACCTGTGAAATGGCACTCTTTGCAGGAAAAGACAATGCTATGGCAATGCAAGAAAGCTATGATACTGCGCTGGAAGTGGTCGTAAAAGTTGAAGAAGAAATCGCCTCCTAAAAAAAACAGGCCGTGACGAGCGTCACAGCCTGCATGAAAACCTAAAACCCTATTATAATTTTTTTAACCAAAAAAAATTAACTCTTACTTTTTAAGCCACTTCTACTACTCGTGGTCCTTTCTCTTTTGCTTCTTCCTTTTTAGGTAAAGTCAAAATCAAAATTCCATTTTCGTAATTGGCTGCGATCGCTGTTCCATCGACCGTTTCAGGAAGGTGGAAGCTGCGCTTGAAAGAAGAAAAATTAAATTCTCTTCTCGAGTATTTTTCTTTATTGGTCTCTTCTTCTTTTTCTTGTTTAGCAGTGATGATCAACTGATCTTTCTCAACACTAATCTTAAAGTCTTCTTTCTTTAAACCCGGAGCAGCTACTTCAAGTTTAAAATCGGATGCATTCTCCGCGACATTTACTAAAGGTCTTTGGCCATTAAATGCATTGCCTGCAAAGCCAGGGGTAAAAAGTTCGTCTAATACGCGCTCAAAGTTTTTTACATGAACTGGCGCGAAGGGATTGAATTTTATTGATCTCATGATGAAATATTTTAATGATGAAAATTTATTTTTTTAATGAATCAGGTGGTCAAATTATTTTGAACATCTGCTTGTATCGTTTGGCATACCTACATCAATTGCTGATCCAATCCGGATTTTCGGCCTTTTCTTCCGGTTTTTACAAAAAACAAGTGACATTTTGGCACTTTAATTCAAAAACAACTGCCCTTTTGTCACTAAACCACAAAAACCACTCTCCGCTGAGAGTGGTTTCCATATCGTAGTATTAAGAACAAACTTAAAATAAATCTCCTGCCATCTAGTAATCAGGGCAAAACCACATCAAAACGCAAAGGCACTTCTTCCTCTGGCCCATTTCCAGAAAACCTAAACTTGGATCGAAAAACAATCCCTTCTCCCCGCACACGATAAGGCGCCGTCTTGGAAATACTAAAAGTCAAGGGTACGATTTTACTTACTCCTTTCAAGGTCAAGAGCGCATCACAAGTATATTTCCCATCGCTACCGAGTACCGCTCCCGCAATGCTCACACTAGCTTTTGGAAATTTATCGACATGAAAGTAATCCGATTTTTTACGAATATTTTTCTCCAGGTCTTTCCACGAAGTCGTCAAAGAAGCGGTACTGATTTCTAAAGCAATTTGCAAATCCTCTACTTTTCCATTTGGCATTTCCACTTTGGTAAATCGCCATTTCTCAAAAGTAAATTCATTTTTATTATCGCTACTCGCATCGCTCGTCACGGTAATCGTTCCCGGAGGAGTTCCCCACTTAGAAGGTGGAACTTCCCAGTTCTCTCCCGTGGCAGTTTTATTACACGCAGCAGAAAGGAAGAGTAGGATTCCTAGAAAAAGAGAAATGGAGCTAAAATTATTTTTCATGAGTTTAGTTTTTTTTATAAAAGATTAAAGGTGGTTTCTATTAGCGTTGATTTTAATCGCTGGCCTTCAACAAAAAATTCAAATTAAACAACAAGGTTTTCTTTGCGGGGGAAGGCCCATCAGGACCTTTGATCTTAAAGTCATCGGTGATGTTAATGGTAAAACTGGCTTCTACTTGTAAGCTGGGATTTCCTGCTGCATCGAAAGTTGGTGTGACCATTGCGGCCACCTCTATTTCTTGTTTTATTTTCATCAATTCAAAAACCCCAGACACCAACATGCTATTGCTTTCTCCAACTTTCAACACCGGACGTTCTTCCGCTGCAAAGAATGAAAAAGAAGCATTCGGAAATTTAAAAGCCTTGATATAGTCTTTGTGAATCTTTGCATCAAAATCATCAATCCCCATCGTCAGGCTTTTCGTTTCTACTTCGAAAAAACCACTTTGCAAACGCTGGTCTTTACTTAATACCACCTGCCCTTTGAGCTTCTTCACTTCTCCTGCATAACGTTCAAGCGGCTCCGGAAAACGAAATTGAATGATCGGTGTTAATTCATCTACCGCTCCTGAAAAAATCCAATTTACAGACCAGTCAAAATCCATCTGATTTTCCTGCCCTTTCCCTTCCGGTGCAGCCGGCAAAACCAAACCCAAATCTTCCCATGTTTTTTCGGGAATTTCTAGGCCTACAAAACTCAAGGCATCTCCGTTTTCTGCTTCCGCTAAATGCTGCCAAACAAAGGCTTCCATTTGATCGGCCAGGCTGGAGAATGTAGTCGTAAAGTTTTCATAGCTTATTCCCTTGACCTGACCGAAATTACTCCAAATGGGTTGGATACAACTAAAGGGTGCATAGATCTCTGCGGACAGAAAAAACTGTCCCTGCTTATTTCGATAAGGATGAAAATCAAAATAAAAAGTCCGATCTGTTTTTTGCAAACAAACCTCTTCTTGATACTTCAACTTTTTAAATCCTGCATAAATCGCCGCTTTCGCTTTTTCTTGAAATTCCTTTTCCGAAAAACCTTTCGGCAACTTCCCCGATAAACCACTGAGCTTTACCGGCGCTCGCAATTGAGTGCGGCCCACTTTTACGGTCGCAAGTCCTTGCTTACAATCTGCGGCCGTTTGCTGAGGAATTCTCCGACTGGTTCGAATAAAATTTTGAATACTGGAAAAAGAAGTATAGCGTCCAGCATACCAGCTCCTTCCCCGATAATTTTGAAAAACAATAGCGGGGGTACTGGTCAAATCCGCAGGCAATCCATCTGCGGCTTCTCGCTCCTCCAGGGCAATGCCATTTTGCAAAGCATATGCTTTTAATTTTGGCAAACAGGAAGTCTCAAAAAACTGATCTTTGTCTTTTTGTAAAAAAACAATGAGCTTCGCTCCTTCTACAACAGATGTTTTCTCCACAAGCGATTCT
>CALLVY010000815.1 GCA_938015925.1 uncultured Saprospiraceae bacterium | reverse complement strand
GTCAGACATTAGATCATTAACCACATTACTACTGATGCTGTATGGGTTTTCTGGTTGAGGTTGATAGTTTTCTATTGTTCCTGTTGGTTTATGCAGGCGGTATAGACCTTTTTTAAATGTTCCAATAAATAAATGCTCTTTTGTATCTTCTAAAAAAGAGGTGATACTTGTACCTTCTAGACGGATCTCTTCAGACGAGAAACGGAGTGGTGCAGTGCCATTGTAACTATATTTTCCGTTGCTTTTATTAATTTCTAAAAATCGTAAACCGTTTTCCGTACCGACCCAAATCAATCCTTCATTGTCGGCAAAAAATTCTTTAATTCTTAGGTTTTGTTCGGTTGAGTATTTAAAATGTTTGAGTAGTATTATTTCCCCGTTTGTTCGTTTTTGGAGATGAAAAATCCCTTGATTTGTAGCGGTTAATATTGTGCCATCGGCTAATTCTAATATATCCTTAAATTGAGTGCTTTCAGAAAAAATCTGTTTCCCCGTTTGCATTTGAGTAACTTTTTTGATGTTGAATCTCAAAGAGGTCTCCGCTTTTTGTTGCACGATATACAATCCCTCGGAGGTAGCAAGCCAATAATTACCGCTTTTGGTTTGAATTATTTCATGAAAGAAAACAGATTTCTTTGATAGTAGTTTATTAAATTCATCGACCCATACAAAAGCATCTCGGTCTGGTTCGTAGAGACACAAGCCGTTTTGTGTACCGACCCACAAAATATCTTGGTCGTCCTCAAAAACATCTGTCACTAAATTACTAAGTAGCGTAGTACTGTCACCAGGATGTGGGACGTATGATTTGAAGACACTACCATCATTCTTTATCAATCCATTGGAGGTACCGAGCCATATAAATCCTGTTCTATCCTGAATTATCGAAAAAACTGAGTTTTGATTAAGCCCTTCTTTATTACTGATTTTTTCAAAAATTAATGGCGGGTCTCCAGTTGCAAAACTATTTGATGTAATGACACAAAACAGAAGACAGCAAAGTATCGCTTTTTCAAAGGTGTACTCTCCGAATAAGTAAAATAGTCTGGCATTAAGTCTTTTAACTGCTCTCATATTTTCCCCTTGATTGAGCGGTGCTTTTTGATGTATTGTGATGGACTCATATCCATGATAAACCTAAACTGTTTATTGAAATTTGAAATATTATTAAAACCTGATTCGTAACAGGCGGAACTAACGTTGATTTTGTTGTCAATCAATAATTTGCAAGCATAACCAATACGAATTTCAATTATATATCGAGAAAAGGTCTTGCGATGTATTCGTTTAAAATAGCGACTGAATGCTGTTGGGTTCATGCTAGCTATTGCTGCTACATCTGATAGTAAAATTTGCTTAGTGAAATTTTTAAATATAAATTCATGGGTTTTATCTGAATATTCTTCCGGTTTTCGTTCTAAATATCCTTCACTCGATAGTAATTTGATTTGGCTTTGTTTTGCCAGCTTATTCAGCAATGTTAACAGTATAATCAGTCGCTGAAATTCATCTTTTTCATTCGCTATCTCTTCCATCATTTTCGCTGCCGAAAAATCTAAGTCAATAAAGCGAATACCTCTTCGAGCATTTTTGAATAATTCAGTCAGCGATTCTGCTCCTGCTAATTCAAAAAACTGTTTACCTATAAAGTCTTCTTTAAAATGAATGCATAATGCATCTGCCATTAAATCTGAATCGGATTGAAAATAATCTTTATCGTTTAACCACATGTGTGGTAGGTTTTCTCCAAGTAAGACAATCTCTCCTGGCTCAAATTTTTCAATATTGTCACCAACAAACCGTGTTCCTGTACCTTCCGTTATATACACTAACTCCAACTCGGGGTGATAGTGTCGGATTTTTAAAAAATTCGGATACCGATTTCTTTTAATCGAAAAGGCTTGTCGTTGTTCGTTGCTCCGATTAAGTAATTGTGGTTTCATAGTCGTTGCGGTTATTTTAACCCAAATTAATATTAACACCCTATTAGAGGCAATAATAGTATCAGAACAAGAAAATTACTAAAACTTTTCTTTACTTGCCTTTATATTCATGACAATAATCAATTAGGGCAAAGATAGTATCGGTTTAAGTGAATATGGTGGTAGGTAGCCCATTACTGATGTCTTATTTTTGCTGAATACCACCTTCAGTGAAAATTTTCTACTGAAAAGGAACAATCTATAAAACAATGCAAAAAAATATAACTATTACCGGTGTCGAAGTGAAGGATGTTAGATTCCCTACTAGTAAATCTCTCGACGGTTCTGATGCGATGAATCCAGATCCTGATTACTCAGCTGCTTATGTAATTTTAAAAACTAATAGTCCTGATTTAGAGGGACACGGTCTTACTTTTACGATTGGTAGAGGAAATGAATTATGTGCGGCAGCAATTAATTCTTTGTCACACTTAGTTGTGGGTAAAAGATTGGAGGATATAAAAGCGGACCCTGCTAGATTTTGGAAAGAAATCACAGGAGACAGTCAACTCCGTTGGTTAGGTCCTGAGAAAGGTGTAATCCACCTTGCGACCGGTGCCGTTGTCAATGCAGTTTGGGATTTATTCGCCAAGTCAGAGGGCAAGCCATTATGGAAGCTCTTGGCTGATATGACTCCAGAAGAGTTGGTTGCTTGTGTAGATTTCACATATATCACAGATGCGATCACACCAGCTGAGGCTTTGGCTATGTTGAAAGAGAAAGAGTCTGGCAAGAAGGAACGTATTGCACAGTTAAAAGAAAAAGGATATCCAGCGTATACGACTTCGGCCGGTTGGTTGGGGTATTCTGACGATAAAATGCGTCGATTGTGTCAGGAAGCGAAAGCAGAAGGGTTTACTCATTTAAAAATGAAAGTAGGTTCTAGCCTAGAAGATGATATGCGTCGTGCTGCTATTATTCGAGAGGAAATCGGTGATGATTTATACTTAATGATGGATGCTAATCAAAAATGGGATGTCGGAGAAGCTATAGAAAATATGGCGCAATTGGCAAAATTTAACCCTTATTGGATTGAAGAACCTACAAGTCCAGATGATGTATTAGGTCATGCCAAAATCGCAAAAGCTGTCGCTCCAATTAAAGTAGCAACAGGAGAGCATTGCCAAAACCGCGTTGTTTTTAAGCAGCTCTTACAAGCAGAGGCAATTGAGATTTGTCAAATAGATAGTTGTAGGGTAGGTGGAGTCAATGAGATTTTAGCTATTCTATTGATGGCCGCTAAATTTGGTGTACCTGTTTGTCCACATGCCGGCGGCGTAGGATTATGTGAGTATGTACAGCACTTATCGATGATTGACTTTATTGCAATCAGTGGTTCTTTGGATGGTCGCATCATTGAGTTTGTAGACCATTTACACGAGCATTTTCATGATCCTGTTGTTATTAAAAATGGACATTATATGCCACCAGTTATGCCTGGATACAGTATCACGATGAAAAGTGAATCTTTGGAGGCGTATAGCTTTCCAGATGGCGAAATTTGGAAAAAAGAATTGGCAGCCGTATAGTTAGCTGATTATAATCAGCGGAATATTTCTGAAATACTTAAAGACTTATTGATATCGAAATTTATTTGGTGTAGGAAGAAACACTTTTCATTAACAGTTTAGGAGATGAGCAATATGAACAACAGCTTAAAACTTATCATCGGATTGATTTGTCTTTCCGTAATTAGTTGTAGTTCCTCTAAAATAGGAATAAATGAAAAGGAATCAACTGTAGAAAATAATCGACCAAACATCATCTACATACTAGCCGATGATCTCGGTATTGGTGATTTGACTATTTATAATGAAGATGGTAAAATACTTACACCAAATCTTGACCAATTTGGAAGAGAAGGTATGAAATTTAACGATGCACATACTTCTTCCTCCGTTTGTACACCGACTCGATATGGTATTTTGACAGGAAGGTACAATTGGAGAACACCCTTGAAAGAGTTTGTTTTATGGGGGAACTCTCCAGTTTTGATTGAAAAAGACAGATTAAGTGTTGCCCAATTACTAAAAAATAAGGGCTACACAACCGCTAATATTGGAAAGTGGCATTTGGGT
>CALLVY010000814.1 GCA_938015925.1 uncultured Saprospiraceae bacterium | reverse complement strand
TGCTTGGACAAAATAAATCACTTATTAATTTAGGCGTCTTTTCGTCCTATTCTTCGTCTAAAATACTCGCCATAGCTACGGCTATGTCTGCGTTTTTAGTCTCGACTAGAACAAAAATACACACCAACTTAATGGTAACTTGTTTTTGTCCAAGCACTTAGTCTTTAGCCTTAGTGTTGCCTCCTTGCTAAGGGGGCTCAGAAAATTCTCGCTGTATCCTTTCTTTAGGAGAGAATAATTGACCTTTTTTTTAGACTCAAAATTAGCAAACCCAAGCGCTTAATTCAGGAATGATGTTGCGGAGTAATTCCGCAAGGTGCCTTTACTAAAAAATGTCTTCTTTCTAGAAGCAAGGCATTGTTTATTATCCATTGCTATCAAGATTTTAAGTATGAAAAAAGGAAATGTGATCCTTATGGTTTTTTTGCTTATTCTGACCTTTCAGAATTGCAAAACCCTACAACCTGCCAAAACTGCTTACCAAAATTATTCGATGTCTACTGAAGAAGGGATGGAAGAAGATTCTGCAATGGTGGCTTTGTTGGCTCCCTACAAGGTGCAGATGGAAGCGGAGATGGGAGTGGTTCTGGGACGATCCGATCAGGAATTATTAAAACAAAGACCCGAATCTACTTTGGGCAATTGGGTTGCAGATGTGACTCATCGGCAATGTGAAAAATATCTAGGGGAACCCATAGATTTCGCGGTCGGTAATTATGGCGGTATGCGAATCTCGCGTTTGCCTCCGGGACCAATCACCAAGGGAAAGATATTTGAGCTGATGCCTTTTGATAATAGTTTGGTGGTGATGACGATAAAAGGATCGGTGGTGCAACTCTTATTAACGCGTATCGCGGAGGCGGGTGGCTGGCCGATTAGCTATCCGGTGCGAATGAAAATCGTAGATGGAAAAGCTACAAATATTTTGATCGATGGAAAGGCCTTGGACCCAAACCGTACTTATAAAGTGGGATTGACCGATTTTGTAGCCAATGGAGGCGACCAGTGTTTTTTCCTGATGGAAGAAGCTCGGGTAGATTTAAAAAAGAAATTGAGAGATGTAATGATGGAAGTGGTAGAAGAGGAATATGCCAAAGGAAAAGGAATTAGTGCGCAATTGGAAGGGAGGATTTATTGAGTAAAGCGCAAGAACTATTTGTCAAAAAAATATTACCAAAAATTGATTTATGAAAAGACGGCATTTTATAAAAAGAGCTGGTATTACTACCTTTTTGGCCGGAAGTGGTGCCTTTCCTGATTTGCTGACCGCAGCAGATTTAGAACGACCAGAGATCGAAAAGCTTTGCATCCTGCATACCAATGATGTCCACAGCCATCTAGAACCTTTTCCAATGGATGGGGGTAGATTCGAGGGCATGGGCGGTGCTGCGCGGCGTTTGAGCTTGATCAAGAAAATCCGTGCGACCGAAAAACAGGTTTTGCTTTTGGATTGTGGGGACGTTTTTCAAGGGACGCCTTATTTCAATCTTTATAATGGTGAGTTGGATATCAAGGTCATGTCGGAAATGCAATATGACGCTAGTACGATTGGGAATCACGAGTTTGATGCAGGTATGGAAGGTCTTGCCCAGCAAATCGATAAGGGCGGTTTTCCTTTTTTAAACTGCAATTATGATTTTTCGGATACGCCACTATTGGAAAAAACATTGCCCTACAAGATTTTTGAAAAAGGAGCGATAAAAATAGGCGTCTTAGGCGTGGGGATTGAATTGGAAGGTTTGGTGCCCGGCTACCTCATTGGAAATACCCAATACCAAGATCCTATTGCACAAGCCAATAAATACGCAGCAATACTCAAACATGATCACAAATGTGATTATGTCATCTGTTTGTCTCACCTGGGTTTTCAATACAAAAGGAATGACAAAGTTTCGGATCAAATACTGGCAGAACGAAGTACCGATCTCGATTTGATCCTGGGAGGTCATACCCATACTTTTCTGCCGGAACCTTTAGCTGTAAAAAATGCAGCCGGTCGTAGCATCCTCATCAATCAGGTCGGTTTTGCAGGGATTTGTTTGGGGAGGTTGGATGTTTATTTTGAAAAAAGGAAAAAAGGCTTTCGAAGTGAATCTTCGCTTATTGCCATCGGAAAAGGGGAGGGGAATTTTGAATGACCTAAGTAGGTCGCGAAATTAATTGGGGCTTACAATGCTATACTTTCTTAAGAATCGAGAAGCATCAAAAAGTTTCACAAACAATTAACTTTTGGATAAATATATTTCAACTATATTTGTGGCCTAATTAGACCTTTAGAACTTACCCTTTTTACTCTCCCGTAGCTAAAAAAAAAATGCAATAATTTGATTGTCAGTACAATCTCCTTTTTGCTTAAACTTAAAAGGATGTAACTCATTCTATTACATGGATTTTTTTTATTCGAATATGTCAAAAAATATTTGAGAAAAGGATTCCAAATCATTTCTGAATCTAGATTATTTTTAGCACTTTTGTAGTCCTTCTTTATAAGGGTGCAAAACGAGGTTTCTAACCTCAACTTTTTATCGTTCTAATTCTTATCCAATGCTAAATGGAATATAGAAACAACGATAAAAAAAACTCAAGCTTAAGCGTACGAGGATGAGGAAATTGAGAACTCCTTTTTATACTTCTACCGAGCTGATACTGAGAATTCTACACATCTCTGTTATCTAACAAATTTTACAAAACTTACACCTAAGGTAGGTGGTCCCCTAGTGAACACTCGTAAAAGAGTCCGTCTGCCTTTGACAAATATTGAATCTTGAGAATGCTGAAAGATTACGCTACAGTATGGGATAACTGTCTGCGAACTATTCGAAGAAACGTAAATTCGCAAAGTTTTAAGACTTGGTTTGAACCGATCAAACCGGTGCGTCTTGATAGAGATGCATTGATTATCCAGGTACCCAACAAATTCTTTTATGAATGGTTGGAGGAACATTACGTGGCATTACTTAAAATGACAATTCGCCAAGAACTAGGAGAAACAGGACGTTTGGAATACCAAATCCTGATGAATAAAAATCAAGAAGAACAAAACCAAACTTCAACTCCTACCAAAAAAGGCAAAGACATCCACGCTCCAGGTGGAATAGATACAGGAAGTATCAAAAATCCTTTCGTTATTCCTGGGATCAAGAAATTGAAAATTGATCCACAAATCAATCCAAGTTATACTTTTGATAATTTTATTGAAGGCGATTGCAACCGTTTGGCTCGTTCTGCGGGTTTAGCTGTGGCTAAAAAACCAGGTGGTACTGCTTTTAATCCTTTAGTGATCTTTGGAGATGTTGGTTTGGGAAAAACGCATTTGGCGCAAGCCATCGGAAATGATATCCTCCGAAATAATCCTACTAAAACAGTTCTCTACGTTTCTTCTGAGAAATTTACCAACCAAATCATTGAATCCATTCGAAATAATGCGGTCAATGACTTTGTAAATTTCTACCAACAAATTGATATACTTATTGTAGACGATATTCAGTTCCTGGCCAATAAAGTCAAAACCCAGGAAATTTTCTTTCATATCTTCAACCAACTCCACCAAGGTGGCAAACAAGTGATCCTTACCTCGGATCGCCCTCCAAAAGATTTGGACGGTATGGCCGAAAGATTGATCTCTCGTTTCAAATGGGGACTTTCTGCCGACTTACAAGCGCCTGATCTCGAAACCCGGATGGCTATCCTGGAATCAAAGATGAATCAGGAAGGATTGGAATTGCCGTATGATGTATGTGAGTTTATTTGCTACAATATCAAAAACAACATTCGCGAATTGGAAGGTGTCTTGATTAGCATCGTGGCTCAATCGACCCTCAATCGCCGAGAGATTGACATCGGGCTGACCAAAGAAGTGATCAAAAACTTCGTGACGCAGATGTCCAAAGAGATTACGGTTCCTTTTATTCAAAAACTGGTCGCCGATCATTTTGATGTACCGGTAGATAAGTTGAAGGGGCAGACGCGGAAGCGTGGGATTGTGATTGCTCGTCAATTGTCGATGTACCTGGCTAAGAATTTGACCAATAAATCGCTTAAGGCGATTGGTGAAAACTTTGGTGGCCGAGATCACTCAACGGTGATCTACTCTTGTAAAGCGGTACAAGATTTATTGGATACAGATATGATCTTTAAAGACACGGTTACCGATTTGGAAAAGAAAATAAAAATGAGTCTGAATGAAAAATAGGGAACTTTAGATTAGAACCGCCCTTAGAATTTTGAGTTTGGTCTCAGTCGCCTAAAAAAGGAGTTTCGTCAGAAACTCCTTTTTTTATTGGCCCAATTGAAAAACGCCTGTTTGGGAGGAAGACCTTGTGTTGCGCCTTAATATGTCGCAGCTAAAGGCGCTTGGAAATTGCTCTACTGGATGAGCTATGAGGATGTCGCGCCTAAAGGCGCTATTAAGATGTCGCAGCTAAAGGTGCTTTTTTTCTTAATCTTATTGGCAGAGTGTGAGTAAACGTGACAGAAGAATAGGCACTTTATTTTGGTCGCTTATGATCGCGTAAATGAATTTTATCTTGTGGCCTAGGTTGAAGAAGTTCAATTTGAAGTTAAAAGCTTTGTCTGGAAATCGCTGTTTTTTAATAAACGCCACCCCACAGCAATTGTCCCAATTGAAAAACGCCCAAACCCAAAAACAAAAATCCAATGACCTTATCGGTATAGCGTGCAATGCTATCCATTTTTTCCACAATCCTTTCACTTGCATAGGCATAGCCCCAGAAAGCGAAGAAAGCGCCTATCGCTGACCCGAGAGAAAAAGAAATAATAGCTGCTTGACCTTCTAAGACCATCCCTTGGCCAATCAACCAAATCGCAACGATGATCCAAAAAGGAATAATCAGGACATTCATGGCTCCGATCAAAACTCCTTGTAAAAAATCCAAGGAATTGTATTCCGCGCTTAAGCTTGTTTGCTTCTTCTGTTTTTTCCATAAAAAATAAAAACCCATTGCAAAAAAGGTAAGGGTCGCAATGAGCTCAATTCCTGAAGCCAGTTCCGCATTTTTTTCAAAGAGATCCAAACTAATCAAGGCGATATAGGTATAAACAAATTCGATGAGGGTGGCTCCCAAGGATAGGACAATTCCTGATTTTCTGCCATCCTGAATTGTTTTTTGTACGACATTGAGCGTGATGAGCCCGAGTGGAAGGGAAGTGACGAAACTGAGAAAGAGTGCAACGATAAAAATAAATCCTAGGGTCATTAAAACTACTTTTCTGGTCTATAACTAGAGAATGAATAAAAGGGGAGCTTTGCTTTCGACGAAGATAGCATTTATCCGATTGTTTGTGGCGAGGAAAAAAGAAAAGGAGAATAATTGCTTGGGCGCTTGGCGCTAGGAAATTTAGGGGATAGGGATATGCAGTATTCGAAAACCGTATACTGGCAAATCATTTCAACTTGATCCTTGATTCAGATCTTAGCTTAGAGATTCTGTTTTTACTTCCAATTGGGGAGGTAATTGAACAGCAGCGTTTGGAAAAGAAAAGTAAAAGGTACTCCCTTGGCCTACTTCAGATTCTACCCAAAGATCACCGCCCCAACTGGAGACGATTCTTTTGCAGGTCGCTAATCCAATGCCGGTACCTTCGTATTCATCGCGGGTGTGTAATCGACGAAACATTTCAAAAACCTTTTCCAGGTTTTCTTTAGAGATGCCGATGCCATTATCTTTTACAGAAATAATAAATCCGTTTGAGGAAGGTCGAGCATCTATTTCCACGATAGGATCTCTTTCTCCTTTAAACTTCACACCATTGCTGACAAGATTTTGCAAGAGTTGTAAAAGTTGCGTTTTATGCGTTTTGACTAGCGGTAATTTTTCATTGTGAATGATTAAAGTAGCGTTTAGTGTTTGTAGGCGATGCCGTAAATTAGATTCTACGATCACCATCATATCACTAACAGAAACAAAATCGGTAGGGGAGTCTTGGCTACCTGCTCTGGAAAAATCTAATAAATCATTTAATAAATTTTCCATTCTGCCAACGGCATCAACGATGTAATGCATAAACTCATGCCCCGTTTCATCAAAAGAAGAGCTATATCTGCGCTTTAAAAGAGTCGTATAAGAATTGATCATCCGCAGCGGTTCTTTTAAATCATGAGAAGCGACATAGGCAAACTGTTCCAGGTTTTTATTGGATTCCTCTAGTTGTTTATTCGTAACATGAATTTCTTCATTTTTAGAATTCAAAAGGAGGTTCTTCTCTTCTAGTAATTTATTGACCCTGTTTTGATATTTTAGTTTATTCCAATTCCAAAGTAAAAACATGACTACCGCAACAATAGTAATGGTAAAGAGGTAGATTTGTTGCTTACGGATTTCTTCATTTTTCCCCAATAGTTCATTCTCTTTCTTTAGCAATTGAATGTCATGGGCAGACTTTTGCACCTCATACCTCCTTTTCGATTGCCCCATTTCCTCCAATGTCTTTTCATTCAACAGAGAATCTTTCATGGCCACATACTTCTTGTTATAATCATAGGCTATCAATGGTTGATTCAGCTGATCATAGACTAGAGATAGGTGTTTGTAAATATCAGATCGACGGCTACGAGCATCCAAATCATTAGCGGATTGCAGTGCTTCTTTTAAGTAGCGTTTCGCTTTTCCTGCTTTTTTCCATTCCAGGTATAATTGGGCGATTTCGATTTTATTTCCAATCGCGCTATTGATATCTCCCAATTCTGTTTTTAGTTGAATGGCTTCTTTGTAGAATTCTTCCGCTTTAGCATATTCTTTTTGTGTAACAAAATTGCTTGCGATATTGCCCTTGGCATAGGCTATACCTGTTCGGTAATTTAATTTTTTAGCTAAATCCAGCGACCGATTATTATAATCCAGGCTTTTTTCATGAAAGTCCAATTTGGCATATACTGCTCCCAACGCTGCCAAACAAGAATAAATAGTATACTCAATATTTAAGGCATCACAGATTTCTTTTGCTTTCTGATACGATTCCAGTGCTTTTTCATATTGGATTTGATAAAAGAAAATAGTTCCGATATTATAATG
>CALLVY010000813.1 GCA_938015925.1 uncultured Saprospiraceae bacterium | reverse complement strand
GCGCTTAATTTAAGAAAATTCTTGCCTTCGAGAGCACAATATAAAACGAAGGCCCATGCCCTTTCCTATATTGGCCTTCGCTTATCTCTTTTCAAGAATCAAATACTAGGGACAGTTGGCGATGATTTCTTCTGCTGTTGGATTTACTAGACAATCCACCACACTAAAATCAATCCCTGAAGAGTTAGAAAGAATATTCTTTAAAGGACAAAAATCACTTAATTTACTCCCATAAAAACTCATTTCGGAAACGGATTCTAAACCTTCCAATGCGGAAATATTTGACAATTCGGTTTGAAAACTGGAGCGAAAACTTTTGGTTTTCTTTAAATTTTGTAATCCATCTAAAGAAAGTACATTTTCACATTCATATAGATAAACACCATCCTCCACTTCGACTAAGTTAATCAAAAAAGAATAATCCATTATTCCATTTAATGCATGGACACTAAGATCCAATAAGGTATTAATATTGGAAAAAACAGGAATCGGTCCATCAATATAAGTTAAAATCAAGGTCTTATTAACTTTGACATTTTTAATGACATCAATGTTTATAGATGAATTATTATCTCTAAGCTCTAGCTCTTCTACTTCTTGTAAATTTTCCAAACCCTCCAAGGACAAAAGCTTATCGTTGAGTTCAATCGTAAGATTACCTTCCACCTTTTTCAAGCCAGATAAAAAAGAAAGATCCAAAAATTTATTACTAGCCACGTCAACCTCTCCGACTACTCTGGTAATGGATTTTAAAAAAGACAAATCAATATCATCGATGTCTTCAATATTTTTAATCCTAAGAGTACCGTGTATTTCTGTTTTCCCTTCCAATTTGGATTTATAATCTGTTTCAATTGATATATCCGAGAGCGTAAGATCACCTCGGTAAATGGGATCAATTACTTCATCCTCTTTACAAGAAAGCATACACAGACATAAAATCGTAAAAATCAATACATTTTTCATAGTTAGTCACCTAATATTAAATAATGGACGCTTCCCTTTTTACACTAGAAAAGAAAAATCCAAAATCGCGTAAGTTAGAAAATAAGAGCTATCAGCAGACTAGGTGTTTAGTTAGAAAAAGGTAATCGCTTTTTTTTGTTTTTTTTATTAACCAGACCGACGACATTATTAGCA
The DNA here is from genome assembly GCA_938015925.1 of uncultured Saprospiraceae bacterium. Classification (GTDB taxonomy): domain Bacteria; phylum Bacteroidota; class Bacteroidia; order Chitinophagales; family Saprospiraceae; genus CALLVY01. The sequence goes on along the minus strand of CALLVY010000813.1, from coordinate 2,489 downwards.
ATTAAGAATTTTCTTTTAAGAAGCTTATCTTTTAAATCAATAATTTCTTGACCTTTCGAATTCCCTAAAGTGCCTTGGAAAAAATGACACTACTCAAAGCAAACTAAAAACCAAAGAAGAGAGCAAGGCGATCAGCACAACCGGAACAACAATCACCAAAACAGGTAAGATTAGATTTAAAACAGATTTCCCAAGACTCATTTCCTGAGCGACAGAAAGACCAATGACCATAAAAACTAGCGCAGTCAATGTAAGGATAAGTTCGAATACGGCAATGCCATAAAAAATCATTTCAGAAACGGGCCCATCCGTATATACTTCAATGTCTGATTGGAATACTCCATTGCCGAAGAAAGCAATTTCAGGAATTAAAAGCAGCAAGGAAATCGCAGCAGGGATCATTGCATAAGCGGTAATGCGCAACAGAGATTGTACATCCCCTTTTCCTCCAAGCCATCGCCCCGTCCAACTCAACAAACCAGCATAAAAATAATAGAAAATCCAACCCAATAAACCTCCAAACAGAACACAAATCGCTACTACCGCTCCCAAGGAAAGATCATCTCCCATTCCTTTTAAACTAGCTCGATTAAATGATCTTGAGATTCCAGCAAGCACCAATAGTACAGGTACAAATTTGTCGTATTCATTTTCATGAATGTATTGAAAAACCAATTTTGGACTTAGCCATATCTTGGTAAAAATTTCTTGGTCGCTAAAAGAAACCGGGCTTTCGATTTCGTCTAAAATATCATCCATGATTTATTCGCTTTATTTTTTTTATTTTAAAGTCTGCCGCATTCTTTTTATAGCAACATGTATTAGCATGATTAAAACCACAGAGCAAATCCGCTTAAGTCCACCCAAAATAATAATAAAAATTCAAATCACCTCCCATCATTCCACCAAGCCATAAAGCACCCCACTCTTTTCGATCACCACCAAACCCTTCCCTTTCTCAAAATAAACCCCATTACCAGCATTTCCCATCTGCAAAACATCCTCATAAGTCTTCCCCAGTAATTCCACATTTTCTTGCTCCACCATCGGCGTCTTCAGAATCGTTTGATCCACCTCAAAATCAGACACAAGGCTATGCCAATAGGCTATAAACTCTCCTCGTTCCTGAGTCCCCGATCCAGAAAAATTAGCAGTAAAGAAATCATAGAAAATTAAATCCTTGGCCTTGCCATAATTTTCGGTAGAGACGACTAATTCGATTTGGAGATCGCCATCGGCTCTTAGGATATTGCGGATGCCTTGGGCGGCATAATATTCACAGCTTTTGGTTTTGTAGGGATCGAGGGAGGAACAAATATTTTTGATGCAGATGCGAAAATTTTCATCGACCCTTTGATTGGTAAAAATCAATTGCTCGCCTTGTTCGTTTTGGAAAAGGAGTTGTTCGCCTTCTTCATAGGGCGTAAAGGAAGTGGAAGGGCTGCCTAAGTTGACGGTTCCAATTTGCAGGTCTTCACAGTTGTCTTTGCAGGAAGCCAAGTACAAGAGGATAAAGAGTAGTGGAAGTAGCGGGAGCAATTTCATCTTATCTGTTTTTCTTTTAAAACGATAAAGGTAGGGAAATGTTATGGGAAGACCTACTCTTAGCCCGGTTGCGGCTTCGAATCGCGACCGGGCTACCCTCAGGAATTCAAATGAAATTCCAGGCTAGTTTTATAAACAACAATTATTATTTTTTCCAAAAAAACAAGCAGCGTGAAAATTTCCTAAGCAGTAAAATGCTTGGAGAGAGCAGCTAAATTGACATTTCTATTTTCCAGAAGCTGGCCATTTTTTCTTTTTAGGAAAAGACCAAAAAAAAAGAAACTTAAATGTTTCTTTAAACATTTAAGCTCTTCTTCTTTAGGTAAGGATCTTTTCGCTGTTTATAACAAATGTAGTACCACCCACATCAATTAGATCCTCCCCTTTTCCTGACCTACGTTAACACAAATTGCGATTCACTAAAAGAAACCCCCTCTCAGACCTCTCTTACAAAACCCTAAGGATAGCTTCCTCCATCGCAACATAACTTAATTGACCATTATCTTCCAAACCTTACGACTGCCCTCTCCCCTCGCCTGTAGAAAATACACCCCAGCAGGAGTATCCCTTAGAGGAACAGAGATTAAAGCAGCGGGAGACCGAAGTGTTTTTTCCCAAACCATCACCCCTACTGGATTTGTTAGCGTCCATTGTTGTAGTTTTATATTTTTTGGTGGATCTATGAATAAATTATTAGTCACTGGATTTGGAAAAATCCGTACTTGTTCGAATGAATTTTCTAGATCGAAGGTTCCGACCTTTAAAGCAGAAATATTATAGGTAACGATGCTGTCGCATCCTTCCTGTGTCGAATAAACAATGCTAAAAATAGTATCGCCCAAAATTTCTACCTGTTGGTAATAAGTTCCAATTTCTACGTCTACCAATACTTCATTTTGAATCGTATCCACGACTTGGAGATGCGTCAGATGTACACTATCGTA
>CALLVY010000812.1 GCA_938015925.1 uncultured Saprospiraceae bacterium | reverse complement strand
AAACCCGCCGTCTGGCTGAGGCAATACTCTATTGTTCAAACGGTAGTATCCTGTAAAATGAGGCAGTTCTCTAATAGCGACTACATTCCCATTATTATTATCTAGTACCCTCACCCTAGCTCCAAGATTTAGCCCCGGACTGATGCTAAGGGATTTATCGCCTACCAAGTCGACGATGGTTTGGCCGCCGCCTGGATTATTTTTATAATTTTTTCTCCAAAGCAAGTCCCCTTCTTCCGACATCTTTACGACAAACAATCCGAAGGAATCAGCAACCACTCCACTTTGGAAACCGGAGGCCAGATAATTGCCATCAGAGGTCGGTGTAATATCATAACCGTAGGAGACGATACCTGTTTCGGGCAAGACGTATTCCCATCCTTGTGCCTGCAGCATTTGGGAGAAAAGAAAGGGTAATAAAAAAAGTAAGGTCAGCTGTTTTTTCATGAGCGTTTGTATTTTGAAAGAGTTAACAAAACCAGGTATCATTGGTTCGTTTACAAATCTGGCCTTATTTCCTTCATTTACATACAACAAATACAGTAATTAGTGCGAAAAAAAATAATTTATTCTTTCATAATTCACTGATTAACAATAAATTAAATTTATATTTAGTAGGAAAAAAAACATCAATATGGCCAGGAAATATAAATTATTTGAACTGCTTGCGACATTTAGCCCTGCGGAGACTCGAAAAATCAGGAAGCTATTGCGCTCCCCTTTCTTCGTTTACCGCCCGAACATCCTTGAATTGTTTGAAATTTTGCTGGCACACCAAGAGAAAAAGGGGCTTGCTCCAAGTTTGGAGTTTATATTTGAAAAGTTATTTCCCAGGCAAAAATTTCAAGCCATCAAAGTACGAGGACTTATGAGCGACTTGCTAGAGCGTTTGGAAGAGTGGTTATTGATTGATCATTTTCGTAAAGACGCGATTGAGAGTCAATTGGTCTTAGCCTCTATTTACCGCAAGAAAAAACTGGAGAAGAATTTCCAAAGTAGTATAAAAAAATCGCATCAATTGTTGGAGGCTTCTCCTTATCGCGACCAACATTTCTATGATCTCAACCTGCAACTCTATGAAGAGAACATGAGCCATCAATCGGCATCGAAGCGAACTGAAAATTTATTTTTCCAAGAAATTTCTCAAAACACAGACATCAGTTTTCTAATCCGAAAACTAAAAAATGCCTGTTCATTATTGACCCACCAATCGGTAGTCAAAGCAGAATATGATTTTGGGATCCTCGATTATTTTATCAACACCCTAGAAGAAAGTCCTTATTTGGAAATTCCGATCGTCGCCTTATACTATTATTGTTTTCAATTTTTAAAAGAAGAAAACAATGTCCAGTATTTTCAAAAATTTAAAAAGATTCGAACGACTTATCGTTCTCACTTTTCTACGGAAGGGCTTAGAGGGCCATTTCTTTTGGGTATTAATTTTTGCATCAAAAAACTAAACCAAGGCGACCTCGCCTTCGGCCGGGAAGGATTAGAATTGTACAAAGAAGGACTGCAGCAGGAAATCCTTTTGGAGAATAAAATGATCAGTCGTTTCACCTTTACCAATATCGTAGCGACCGCAATAAAACTAGAGGAATTTGAATGGACCGAAAAATTCATCAATGAAAGAACCGCTCAACTAAGTGGCCCCTTTCAGCAAGCCACGGTCAGCTTTAATAAAGCGCGACTCGCTTTTGCACAAAAAGATTTTGGTCAAGCCTTGATGCATTTACAATCTGCGGAGTATAAAGATTTGGTCAATATTCTTATTGCGAAATCACTATTGGTGCAGATTTATTTTGAGCTGGAAGAAATCCGTTCTTTAGAATCTCATTTGGATAGTTTTTCTCAATTTATCCGCAGACGGGAAGTCAGTGATTATCACCGAACCAATTTTATGAATGTCATTACTTACGTTCACAAAATCATGGCCACTCCTGCTTATGACAAAAAAGCAAGGGCGCTGCTTCAGCAAAAAATTCGCGAAGAACAATTTTTATCCATCAGGGAATGGCTATTGGAAAAAACAGAATGACCTCCAAGCAATGTATCAATACAGCACTTGAAGGTCACCTATATTAATTCGGGTATCAAAACTAAATCCGGTAGACTATCTTCAAAAGTTTTATGGAAATAGTCTTCCAAAATTCAGTTCAAATTTTTAGTACAAGTACTGTAGAGCCACTCGGTCGTAATAACCAAACTCTCCATTTTCTCCGCTATTGAAACAAGCCAACATTACAGAGTTCCAATCGATACCAGTAGGCGTACCAGGAACGTGATTGGCGCCAACGCCAGCAGAACCTTCATTAGAATTTTGGTTACAACTTGCACGGCTAAAGTAATCGGTATGTCTCAAACCTAAGCAATGGCCTATTTCGTGAGTAATTACGTGCTCATTGACATTGGTGTTGTAAGAATCCATTCCTGAGTAGATCTGTACCCACTTGTAAGGCTGACCACCAGAAGGGAATCCTGCTACCCCTCCTGCACCAGAATTGTATGGGTTGCGGTAAACAACGATATCTGCTGCGCTAGAGTTGGTACTATAGCTAAGGCTAAAATTAAGATTAAGCGGAAGTGCATTGTAATTATTGACTGCCCAGCTCAAAGCTGTTCTCATTTTAGTAGTCAATGCATAAGCACCACTATTCCAACCAACGACATTGATCGTTTGAGGAGACACCAAATTATTGGTGCTGTACTGACGATTAAATTTTTCTGGATTGGTCATCAGCTCTCGCAATTCCTCTTCGCTCATTACGATACAATTGTCTACTAATAATTTTGCTTCACTCTTTCCATCAGGCGTAACGAAATCAATTTTTTCTGTTACATCCAAATTGATTCCATGACTTTTTACATCTGCGGTTACTTCTTTTTCATAGCCCACTCCAGGAATTTCAGTATCGACGGCTACTTCGGCGGTTCTTTGCATCTCAAACTCCAAAGACTCTGCAGGTGCTTCTACAATTTCTCCGTTTTTTTGACAAGCAGAAAAGGTTAACAAGACTGCTAATACGTAGAAAAAAAATCGGCTTTGATTAATGACATTTTTCATAAAAAGGTTTTTTTAGATAGATTATGTAATTAAAAAATAATAGGGGATCCGGATCCTATTAAGGGGTTTATTAAAAATATTTTTTGAAAGCTTTAAAAGCTTTAGTTATTCATCTCCAACAAAAAAGACATAGCAAGGTCGGGTCAATATCTGTACAGGTATTGACAATACAAAACAATCTAGAGCATAGATAGCATACGATCATGCCCATGCAAAATGCTTAGCAATACAACCGAAGGTTGCACAAAACAGGGTCAGTAAATTTTTTGAATACGAATCACTTTTCTCCTAAGGCAATAGATAAATTATCTAGTAGGAGTTCTCGTTTTAAATCTCTCTAAAGTTATTGGTAAAGACGTAAGTGAATTGACAGGTAACACATAAGTTCACGATCAAGTTACAAACTTTTTTTGGAAAAAATATTTTTGAATCAAAAAAAAGTTTTTTTTCTTTTTATTAAAAGACACTCAAGCTCCTTCTTCCAAAGTTGTTTTTGCCTTTTACCACAACACTAAACCTCCATAAAAGCAATCCATTTTTCTTCGTTTAGAAGCCACTATTTTTTGATCAAAAAAAGAGATTTTTTTAAACGAAAAATCGGACAAAAAAACTTAAAGGAAGGAAATAGAGAAGCCCTGGAGCGCTTAGGCATAGACTATGCATAAAAACAAATACAAATATCATTAAATACATCAATATATAAAACGTCCAATTTTCAAGGGTATTTTACCTAACAAAGGTCAAAACAAGTGGAAAAAACTGCTTGAAATCTAACAAATAAATCTATTTTTGACAGGTTTTTTTGAATAAACGCTTTTTGTTTTATTCTTCTGCTGAAAATAATCTATGCAAATACCTTCTACAGATTGTCTAAAAACACCTAATGAACTTTTTTGGGAAAACAACCTATTGGATTCTCCCGAAAGGTTTAAGGACTGTTTCAATGCTGAAGAAGACCCTGACAGAAAGGTAGCGCTGCAAAAATGGCACATCTGCCATTTGATCCTTGCAAGTGATTATAAGTTCCTCAGTCGGGAGATTAAAGTACTTCTAACGCTTCGAGACCAATATCCACTCTCTGATGCCAGTCATGGCGACATCAAGTACTGCGAAGCGCTCAAAAACTTTTACCAAGGTTTCTTTCAGGCGGCAATCAATGATTTTTTTCCAGCAGGAGAGAAAAACTTATTTGAATACCACGTTGGCGATGATTATCAGATGGCCCACGACCATCTTTTGTTAGGGAAGGCTTACCTGAAGATGAGTTATTTCACCAGGGCTTATTTTCATTTTTATCAAGCCATTCATTATTTCGCCAAAAAAGATCCAGAGTCTATTTGGATCCCCAAGGTTTTAGGATTGATTGCGGTGGCTTATTTTCAGGAAGAGAAATTTGAGCAGGGAGTGTTTTTTACCAACCTTTCAATCGAGAAGCTAAAAAAGACCCTAGGAGAAGACTATTCCGATCATCATGTGTATGGTTCGCTTTGCACAGACTTAGGTATCGGATACCTGGCTCAAGGAAAAAATGAACCTGACCCAAAGGAGCGAGAAGATCTATATGAAGCGGCAGAAACTTACCTCGCAAGAGGAAATGATATTTTCAAAAAAATCTATCAAGGAACAGACAATCGATACAATGCCTTAATTTTCAAAAACTTTGGAGTTCTCGCCAAGCGCCAAGCCACAGAAAGCGCTTCTGCAAAAGACGCAATTGGTCTATATAAAGAGGCCATGAATTTTTTAAAGAAAGACCTTGACATTAGAAAAAAATTATTCAAAGATTCGAACAAGAAGGGTATTCCTCACCACACGACCTTAGGAGACACTTGCAATATCATTGCAAAACTAAAACTCCAGCAAGCCGACAAGACCGAAGATCAAACGATTAAAAAAAATATTCTTTTAGAAAGCATCCACTACACCAATATGGCGATGCATTATGTCGTAGAAGGATATATCTACGAAGACAACAATGCGACAAATCATGATTTGGGGATATTAAAACACAGTATAACACAAACAAAGGTCAACAAACTTAACGAAGCTAACGAGCCTGACCTTACTCATATCCAATCCTATTTTTACCTCTTGCTTGCTTTTCACTTAAAACTAAAAGCACTCAAACGTTTGCTTACTATCGTTTCAGCAGATCATCATAAAGCAATCAAAGATGAGTTTTATTCTATCATCAAAATCTGTTCGACATTTATCTCTAACGTTCGGGAACGATACCAATATGATCTGGCCAATTTTGCATTGAACAAGATCACAAGACCTCTGTTTGAGTCCATCCTCAGCTTTCTCTATATAGAATACAAACTCCAAGAAAATAATGGAACGGTCTCTGATGAATTGCTTCAAACCATTCTGGACACTTTGGAAAGCAGTAAAAACTACGACATCGTACAAGCTATTGAAAGAGATGAAATTCATATAGAGCAAGGCGACCAAGTCATCCTGGATCTTTTCAAAAAATTTCAAGCCTGTATCCAGAAAGATGACCGTTTTTCTAAAGATGAGGAAGAGAAAGCCATAAGCTTTTTGAGCGACCAGCATCCAAAAATTAGCGAGCTTTGTCAAAAGCTGAGAATCCAAGATAAAAAAAGATCTGAAGTCCATGATGCTATTGAAAAAAGGGTAGACCTTATTGTGGTTAAAGAAAGGATGAAGGATCTTGCTTCAAAAATCAATGAAGGTCAAAACGACCAAGACACTTCCATCATTTCTTTTTTCTATGGAAAAAAAGAAATTTTTGCTTTTACAATCAACTCTAAAGATTGTGGATTTTTTAAATTAAAGATTGGACCGATCGAACTAAAGCAGCAAATTAAAAAGCTTGTCGATGTCATGAAGCAATCCGACATGCAGAGACATGCTGCGGAATACCGTAGTTGGCTTTTTAATAATCAGTTGTACAAAAAATTAATTGGGAATTTAAATATCCCTGAGGATGTTAGGTTTCTAATCTTCATCCCCGATCAGGAATTGGACCAACTTCCCTTTGACATCTTACCGCTAGAGGTTTCCGATGATACTCCCCAACCCAAGGTCAAATACCTGATCCAGAAGTATTATACTTCTTATCACTACTCCATTTCGATGTTGTACCACTCCGTAAATCCAGATGCTCCGGAAACACAATATGCTCCGCCTCAATGGACGATCAACTACTTAGGCATTTCTTCCAACTATTCTCAAAAACCGGAAGAAGATAAAAAGATCTCCTCCAATGGGAAAGATACAAGCCCCACTACGGACTTAAACTTGGAAGTAACCAATACAGGTTTACAAATGATCAAAGCAGGAGTCGCCAGCGAAAGTGTTCGGTGCTATGTGGAAAAGATTAAACCTCAACTTCCAGATTACTTGATTGTCGACGATCTTTCGCAGCCAAGGATCATCAACAAAAATCTTTGTCATACACAGATTCTTCATTTTGCGACGCATGGTACTCCAGACATGAAGGTCATTAAATTGAGCGAACAGTACAAGATTGGTTTAGAAGAAATCAATAACACAAAGAATATTAGCTTGGTCATTTTGCATGGCTGTGATACTGGGAGGAACGAAAGCCCTGGCAAGCGTTCGGCTAGTAAATCTTTAGGCCGACTTTTCCTGGCCAAAAAAGGAATCCGCAATGTCATTTATTCGGTAACGACCGTCACTAATTCTCAATATGATACCTTGTCGGTCGAAGCAAAAGATTCTTCCTTCGATTTGATAGAAAAGTTTTTTGAACTTCTATTAGAAAACAGCCACCCAGAAAAACAGGAAAAGGTAATGACTTACCCCGTTGCGCTTTCAAAAGCAAAAGCAGAAATCCTTTCAAGAGAAGAATACAACTTCTTCCCTCCTTTCGTAGCAGGACTCATCTTCGTCGGATGTCCTACTGATTTTTTCTCTATCCAAACTCCAAAAAAAAATAGCTAAAACACTCCAAAGAGTATTTTAGCTATTTGCTTTTCAAAGTAACAATCGCAGTTATTCCTGAATCATTTCTTTGATGCTATGAGCGATATAAAACTGTTGCACAAATATCTTTTCTCCATCCTTCTCCAATACTAAATAATGAAGCCCTGGTAACAGGGCTCTGGTTTTAGCTATTTGCAGTTCGAAGGAATGATCGTTTGATGTTGTTGCGGTATGGATCGCCTGGGGTGATTTATTATCATAAATTTTCACCTCTGCCGTTCCGTTCAAGTTGTCCAAAGATAAACTGATCGTATCTGCAAATTCGTACTTGAATTCAAAACCATTGACGACAAGGTCAGAAGCAATGTTTTTTGTGGTATCCAATGTGGTTTGCTGAGAACTAAAATTATCTTCCAACTCTATATAACGTTGATAAATACGCTCCACTGATTTGGCATAAAAGCTACCTTCTCTTCGCGTCTGCAAGCCACTATCATTTAAATACTTGGCAATGGCATTGAAGGTTTCGCCTTCTTTTTTCAATTTAAAAATTTGCACTGCGGCCTTAAGATTTACTTCATCAAAAATGGCGAGGCGTACCCTCTGTTTGATCGCACTATCTTTTGCATGCTTGGCAATTTCAGGATTACCGATTTCCAGCCCCGCTTTTCTTCGGTCTTTCAAACGCCTGCTGATTTTTTGTCCAAAAGCACTCCTTTCTAATTCGATATGGTGAATTACGATTGGAATAGACTGAGCATCCAGAGAAGCAAAATCTTCTACTTTAAAGCGGATGTCTTCTAACAATTTTAATAATGGTATTTGCCTACTCAAATGTTCGTAGCTACTTATAATTAATTGATACCCCTTCTCTTTTGCTTCAGCGCAAAAGGTTCTAAAGGTTTTTTCAAAATTTTCTTTATTTAGGACTTCTTTGGTAGTTACCTTATTGCCTGATTTGTCTAAAAGGGTAAGGTGGTCCAATACTTTTTCCTCCATGTGTTTTTTTATATTTTCCAATTCCAAGAAGCTATTTTGAATGCTTCCATAGGAGGAAGTTCGAAACAGTGTCACAGGAGGTTATTTTGTTAATCAATGGGGTTATTTTGAGTGCTTTTCTTGTGTTCATATCGAAATTATTTAAATAAGTAAAAACGATAGTTATATTTTTATTTGGCGAATACTATGCCATTTAACAAAAGTTATGTTCTCTTTTTTTCTTGACGTTTCTTCAACAAAAGCTGCAAAGATAAAATTATTTTCCTGATTTTATTCAAATAATGTCAAGTTTTCACAATCGACATCCTAACAATTGTGAATAAGGTAAAGTTTCCTATAAGTGATTTTTTTGTCTCAGCCAGGACTCCCTTCTTAGCAATCAACACGGACAATTTAACCTAGGACTATCTCCTCGGTTAGTAAGTTTTAAGTTAAGTAAAAGGTAGCCATTAACTAAAATGACACATTTCCTGGATGATATCCAGTATCAGGTAAGACTGTGTTTTATAATTGGTTTAGGCTTTGTCGTTTCGTATAAAGATACAAATAACGACCAATAAGCTAGTGTTTATTTTTCAGAAATACTGTTAAAATAAAAAATAAGTTAATTTTTTAAAATTAAATTAGTTATTACTTGATTATATCATTAAAACGTTTAATCTTATAGAACAGATACTTATCAGGTCTATTTTTTTGCCTGATATTTGTCATTACTTGATTTAAAAAACCAAACGTTATGAATCTTACACAATTAATCGACGCTATTCAAATGGAGGATGTGCTCCTCTTTTTATTCTTATTTATAGCAATTGGATGGTTTATTATGAATTTTTTGCTTGGTATCATCCGCATGGTAATGCCTTATCACGCTGCCCCCTACCCCATGCATGCTGGTCAAGGAACTCCTCGGCCGGCTAGTGGCGGTGGCATGGGACTTCCTTTTATCCTTTTAATCCTAGCGATTATTGCCTTTTTCTCCTATTCCAAGCACGATTCAATGACGCCCTTCTCTATTCCAGACCACCCTACAGAAGAGGCCATCACTAGTCAGAAAAAACCAGAACCTATCGCTCCCTTACAGGAAGCAGCACAAGAAGCGACGCCTTCTAAATTTTCCATCGAAGACACCTTTGATAAGGATAAAAGAAAACGCCCTGTTCCTACCAAAAGGATCAACTATCCACCACAGCAATCCGTGCCCAGCCCTACTCCTGAGCCACCACAAAATGCACCAACTCCAGTCAACAAATTCGGAGTTCAATTAAAAGCATTGAGTTCTATGGAATCCGCAAAGAAGTATCAAAAAACTTTTAGAACAAGCCAGCCTGTATACATCATTGAAAGCGAAGAGGGTCTTTACAAAGTCGTCGTGGGTAGTTTTGATACCAGAGCTAAAGCTGCGAAGTACAAACGAAAAAAAGATTGGGAAAATGGTTTTGTTTTAGAGTATCTGCTTTATGAAGGAGTTTAAGATTATTTTGTGCTTGCGGATTTCTTATGCTTAGGGAAAGGAAAAGGGAATTTTGAATATTGATTGGGGCGGGCGATGCTTTGGCTTTTGTTGCTTTGGCTTTTATTAAATTTACAAGAACCTATATTTTCCACAAGCTCGTGATATTTCGTCCTTAAAATCATTATTTAAAATTGGCCATTAGAGATTCAGCATTACACTTTCGTCTTCATCTTAAAAGAAAGTGCCTTAATAGTGATTGATCAATAGCTGAAAATTGCCTTGTCGGAATAGAGATAACTCCTTCAACAAAGCGCGTTAAAGAGATTAAAGAAAAATACTCTCCAGAGTTTTTTTGTGCGCTCCAACGAATTAGTTCTTATCCGCTTCCAACATGGATTCATATCGTTCCATCTCTTCTAGCCTGCCCAGAGCTTCACAACAAGTAATCAGCGCTTCCAAAACCACCACTACCCTATCGTCTTCTAATTGCTGTAAAATTTCTAAACCTTTTTCCGCAATAGCAAAAGCACCTTCCAATACATCAAGTTCCATTAACACAAAAAGATAGGCCAGGCAAAGCTCGCCTTCAATCGCTCCCACATCTTTGACTTCCAGTGCAAATAGATAAGCTTCTACAAAAGGAAAATATTCTATGATTTCGAAATTGCTTTTCGAAAAATCCAACTTCAATAATAAGTTTAAACCAAGGTCCCAATATTTTTCTTGGTAGCCCTCTTTGTATAGCGGTTCATAAAGAGATCGAATCTTTTCACCAAGCAATGGATACAATCTATATTGAACAACTTGTTCAAATTCTGTTCTTTCCAACCAACCTTTTAGATGTAATTGTTGTAGACCATGCTCCAAATCAGCATAAGCAGCAGGGCTCAAATTAGTCGGGTAAATTCCCAACAAATCGCAAATGCGATCCACAGAAACGAAAGTAGCAGGCAAGACAGAAAAGACCAATAGATATTCCAATTCTTCTTCCCTTAGTTTTTCTAAAAAAGAAAAAATATCTTCTATGATTCTTTTGGAATTTTGTTCCGCTCTTTCTATTGCATCTTTCATTTCTAAATCTGTTTATCGCTCTTCCTCGTCATTTTCTCTTCTAGCTCTGTTGAATAAAATAATTCATTACCTAACTTTTCGATTTAGGTTCCGAAGTTTTGGAATCATTTTTTCAACTTTATTTATCCTATTCCTCCTTAGTACCGTGTAACATAAATTTCTAAACATTTTGAACATGCCTTTTTATCCTACTCTTCGTGCTTCCCTTCCGCTTGCACGGTTCCCTCACTTCAAGCGCTGTCGCACTTGCCCCTGCGGGATCGTTCACTCATTCCCCTTAATAGCT
>CALLVY010000811.1 GCA_938015925.1 uncultured Saprospiraceae bacterium | reverse complement strand
TTCCCAAGATCAAAAGTATCTTGAAAGCCGATTAAAGACCGAAAAAAACTTAGAAGCCTTACATGGCTCCTTGAACCTTCAAGCAAAACATCGCAGCGGAGTCTATTTACAAACGGGCTTGGAGTATGCTAGAATGGCAACTCGTTATTACAAAAAAACGCAAAGCATCGACGATTCGATCTTACCCAATGGTGTTCAAAGGGTCTATACTAATTCTATAACTGGAGATACCACTCGAATCTATGGCCCCGTTCCTTTTCAAGAAATATCCGAGTCTACTAAAACGCGGTATAATAATTTTCATACGCTAAACATCCCCTTGATGGTGGGATATCAATTGAGTCAGGAGAAGTGGTCCTTTGGAATAGAAGCAGGGGTTTTAGTCAATGCCTATCTCCAAAAAAGCGGGAGCATTGCTGATCAAAATTTAGAACTTTATAACCTGGAGAAAGATGAGCAAAATTGGTTTAAAAACAATTTGGGAATAAGACCGATGGTGGCCATTCAGGCAGGATATCGCATTCGTTCTGACTGGGAGATTTATCTTTCTCCGCAATTTCGTTCTCCGGTAAAAATAAATACGGCAGGGAATCCTATTGATCAAAGTTTTTCTTCTTTGGAAATGGCGGCGGGGATTCGGTTTCGCTTGTGATTTTTTTAGCGGAGAGTTGTTGAGAAATATCCAATTTTGAATGACCAATATCGAATATTGATTGGGACGAAAAGCTGTGAATGGGGAATGGGGAATTTATTTTTAGTTTCCTAAATCAGACCTCTTGATTTTAATTCCAAGTATTTATTAATCGTATTCACAGTCAAGTCTTTAGGCTTAGTGAGAATGGCCTGGATGCCATATTGTTTGAGCTTGTGTACCATCGCTACCTTTTCGGCCATAAATTGCTGAGCGACAGTTTGGTGATAAATATCTTCTGTAGTGTCTACCCTACTCTGAATAAAATCCTGGATCTCCGTATTCTCAAAAAAGACGACCACCAAGAGGTGCAAATTATTGATTCGGCGCAAAATCGGAAGGACTCTTTCGAGCGCATAAGTACTTTCAAAATTGGTGTATAAAACCAAGAGGCTTCGCCCTTTAATCAACTTTCGAGAAGCATGGTAAAGCAATTCATAATTGGCTTCTAGGTTCCGTTCTTTTTCTTTGTATAGTGCATTGAGAATTTTGTTGAGCTGATTGGCTTTGCGTTCTGCTTTTAGGGTCGTTCCGATTTTATCGGAGAAGGTTAGGAGTCCTGCGCGATCATGTTTTTGTAAAGCAATATTAGAAATCGCCAAGCTGGTATTAATGGCATAATCCATCAAACTCATTCCATCGAAAGGCATTTTCATTGCTCGACTTTTGTCGATGATGCTGTAGACTTGCTGAGCGCGTTCGTCTTCGTATTGATTGACCATGAGTTGTCCGCGGCGACTACTGGCCTTCCAGTTGATACTCCGATAGTCATCGCCTCGGACATAATTTTTGATTTGCTCAAACTCATAACTATGTCCCAAACGTCGAATTTTTTTTATCCCTTGATCCTGTGAAATTCGATCAAAAGCTTTGAGCTCGAAATTTTTCATTTGAATGATCGAAGGATAAACGGGCACTTCCATTTTAAAATCCTGTACCAAGCGTCTTTGCAAAAGGCCAATAAAATTTTCTACAAAAACATTAACTGCCCCAAATGCATATTCGCCCCTTTCTGTAGGATGCAATTCATAAGTCAATTCTCTTTCTTCCAATGGATTCAACAACAATGGAATCTGAAAATCGCGCAGCTGAAATTGCACGGGCAATTCATCAATCACGTTCAATTTCAATTTCAACTTGGAGCGGTTGCGCAGATAAATTCGCACTTTATTGTTGTCGCCAAGCGAGAAGACTTTGGGTAAACGTCTACGGATTTTCACACGTACCGATTGGCTAAACAACAACATCGCATCCACCATCACCAATAGAATCGCCAAGACTAAAAAGGTCTGTGCAACAGGAAATAAAAATTCCAACGAAAAGCTCAACACAAAAAGTCCCACGATCAAGGCGAAGACCAAAAAGAAGCGGCTCGTTAGAAAAACATTTTTCATACTTATTTATTGTTTGACTTTTTCCGGGTTAGCGTCAGCCAAATAAAATTAATTTTTACTCAAAAAAAAATTCCTACATATTAAACAGGCTAGCCTTTAGTGCCCACTAAATCACCGAGGCACTTCGATTTTCTTAATAATCTCATTAACCACTTCTCTAGTCGTATACCCTTCCATCTCTCGTTCTGGTGTCAAAATAATCCGGTGGTTGAGCGCAGGATAAGCGACCATCTGAATATCTTCTGGAGTAACAAAATCTCTTCCGGCCATCGCAGCCATCGCTTTTGATGTTTTCATAATCGCCAGGGACGCACGAGGAGAAGCACCTAAAAACAGGTCTCCGTTATTGCGGGTATCGTGGATGATCGTAGCGATGTAATCCAGGAGTTCATCTTTGATGTGTACCTGCTCTATTAAGCCTTGACAAACCTTGATGTCTTCCGCGGAGCAAACCGCTTGTACCGTTTCTTTTTGGGTATTTCTAAAATCTTTTCGGAAGCGATAAAGGATGGCTTTTTCTTCTTCCAAGTCAGGATACTCCATATTGATTTTAAAAATAAAACGATCCAATTGTGCCTCCGGAAGCTTATACGTTCCTTCTTGTTCGATTGGGTTTTGCGTAGCGATCACAAAGAATGGAAACTCCATCGGATAGGTTTCTCCATCCATCGTCACTTGATATTCTTCCATGACTTCAAACAAAGCCGATTGGGTTTTTGCGGGAGAACGATTGATCTCATCAATAAGAACGATATTGGAAAAAATTGGTCCTTTACTGAACGAGAAGTCAGAAGTTTTTAGATTAAAAACGGTTGTTCCAAC
>CALLVY010000810.1 GCA_938015925.1 uncultured Saprospiraceae bacterium | reverse complement strand
AAAAAGTTCTTCTTTCTTTTCTTTCGTTAAATAAACTGGCATTAGTTTGTTTTTTTTTCTAATGTTACCATTAGTGATTACGAAAATCAGTTATAGCGAGTGCAAAGGTAACTCTTTTTACTGGATTGTAAAAGATATAAGTAGAAATAAGTTGAAGGAAATACCTAGTCGGGGAAAAAAGAGAAGATTGGAGCCTAAAAGTAAGTAAAATGGGCTTAAACAGAGAGTACTTCTTCCGATGGAGCGATACTAATCGTAGATTCTGGTAGATTTTTCTTAGGAAATCGAATATGGAATCGAGTCCCCTTCCCTTCTTCTGATTCTACCTGTACCTTTCCTCCATAAGCTTGGACATGTTTCATACAGATAGCGAGGCCAATTCCAGTACCTTTATAGGTAGCAGGAGTATGCAGACGTTCAAACATCTGAAAAATCTTTTTGTGGAATTTTTCTGGTATCCCAATACCATTATCCTCTATTACAAAATAATGCTCCTCCTTTTCCGAGAAATATCGAACTTCTACCTTTGGAACCTTATGGTCATTATACTTTAGACCGTTTTCCACCATGTTTAAGAATAACTGATGAAATCTGGTTGCATCTCCAACGATAGCTGGTAAAGACCAAACCGTCACATTTGCGTGATTGTATAATGGATCGTTTTGTAATTGATCGCAAATGAGTTTCAGCGTATTATTGAGATCAACGTGCTCTTGTCTGAGCGATACATTACTACTTCTGGAATATTCAAGGATATCATCGATTAAGCCAAGCATATGTTTTGCTTTATCTCTTGCAATATTGAGGTATTCCCTGGGTTCTGCCTCGATCGAATCACCGTGGCGGTTGAGAAACAACTCTAGAAAACTCAAGACGTTTCGCAAGGGACTCTTCAGATCATGCGAAGCGATATAGGCGAAGCGCTCCAAGTCACCATTGGATTTAGTCAATTTTTCATTGGTTACCCCCATTCTCTTATTGATCCGTTTAAATCCACTTTTGAAGGTATTGAAAACAGCCACAAATAGAATTAGAAGCGCAGAGTAATTGAAAAGCAAGATCAAAGGACGGTAGGCTGCATCAATATGCTGATGAAAATAAAAAATGCCGAAAAATTGAGTCAGCGCAATCGTTACCGCAGTACCCACTGTCAGCCACAACCAAACTCGGGCTATATTACCTCCCATGTAGAATAAGGCAATCGGCGGAATGCTCAACAACCACATAAAAAAGGGAGAATCTACTCCACCTGAAAAGATGATTGCACTCGTAAAGACTACCCAACTATTGAAGGAAAAGAAATTTCCGCAGAGTAGAAAATTGCGGGTATAATACATAAGGAATGGAAAAATTATTGCATTGACGATCGCGTAAGCAGCAATATAGGCGCCTTGTTTAAACCCAATCCACCAAAAAGAAAACATAAAGACCGTTGCGCAGCAAATCAAAATCAAATCTATGATCAAAATCAATTTACTCGATCTATAATCCTTGGGATTATTTCTAAATTCTTCTGGGATTAGATGATCTATTAAAGGCATTAGTTGTTTGAGCTTCTTTCTAGTAGACAAAATAAGGGTCTATAACAGTAAAACAAATACTATACCTAGTCCATTAGGAAGCAGTACAAAAAAACTAGTTGGTTAAACCTTTAAAAGATCATTTAATCATTTACTGGGTTTTGGCCTCATTCCAAAGGGCATCCATTTCGCCTAAAGTCATGTCTTCCAAGGATTTAGTAGCCTTGGATTCTATATACTCAAATCTCTTTTTAAATTTTTTATTAACGCGCTCTAAGGCTGTCTCAGGATCAATATTTTGAAACCGCGCATAGTTGATCAAAGAAAATAAGACATCGCCAAATTCTTCTTCTCTTCTTTCTGCGGATTCGTTATTATCCAGGGTTTCTTTAAACTCCGCCATTTCTTCTTCTACCTTCTCCCAAACTTGCGCTGCATTTTCCCACTCAAAACCTACCTGCTTGGTTTTCTCTTGCATTCGATAAGCCTTGACCATCGCTGGAAGGGAATTGGGAACGCCTTCTAATACTGATTTTTTACCTTCTTTTAATTTCAGTTTTTCCCAATTCTGCTTGACTTCTTCTTCGTCCGCCACTTGCAGGTCTCCATATATATGAGGATGCCGATGAATCAGTTTTTCACAAACCGCATTCAAAGCATCTGCAATGTCAAAAGCTTTCTGCTCATCCGCAATTTTAGCATAAAAGACCATGTGAAGCATGATATCTCCTATCTCTTCCTTGATTTCCCCCAAGTCTTCTTCCAGGATAGCATCTGCCAGTTCATAGGTTTCTTCTATCGTAAGGTTGCGGAGACTTTGCATCGTTTGTTTCCTATCCCAAGGACAACCCTCGCGCAATTCATCCATAATAGTCAGCAGTCGGGCAAAGGCATCTAGCTTCTTTTGCATAAGCGTGTTTTTAAAAAAATTTTATCGTATTTTTGCGGAACAGATTTATTTGATCTGTTGTCAATGCAAAAATAAACTTTAAAGTGGCAAATTGTGTTTAATCAGTGAACCACCAGAAAAATACTCTTATGGAATTTTTAACCACATTCGCGATCATCTTTGTTGTCTTTGGGATTTCTTTTATCCTCATCAACATCCGTCACGTGCTCACTGGCAATGAATTTAGAGGAACCTGTGCGACCAACAATCCTATGCTTAAAAGCAAAATCGGTGATTGCGAGGTTTGTGGCAAGACCGCAGATGAGATGTGTAAAATGCCTTCTGTAGACAAAGGATAAATCACTCTTTTGATAAGATCTAGAATTGAGCAATGGATGGTATTCCATGCGGCGCTATTGCTACTCTGTACTTTGGGGCTGTATTACGCGGGTGCGCTCTATCTCCTCTCCCTCCCTGCCGGCTTTAGCTTTTTACTACTCCTGGGTTTGAATTGGCAGGCGGAACAAAATGCATGTTTCCTTTTCCATCCGGCCAATCTGGTCACTTTCCTGAGACTGGCTTTACTTTTTATTATTGGTTTAAATTTTTCTCAATTCCCTCCCCTACTTGTTGGCCTTATCGCTCTCGCCATTCTTTTGATGGATGGCTTAGATGGTTATCTGGCCCGTAAATTCCAAACCAGTTCTTTATTTGGAGAATACCTCGATATGGAAACGGATGCGCTTTATGTTTTGGTAATGACTTGTATCTTGTATCAGATGGATTATTTGGGGCTATGGATTTTAGCCCTTGGACTTTTGCGGTATGTGTATTTTTTGGTTTTGAAAAATGTAAAATCACCAGAGCAAAAAGAAGCGAGGGTTTTTCGGGCACGCTTGATCGCAGTGATTTTTATGGCCTCCTTATCCGCTTGTTTGATCCTTCCTGAATTTATCTATGAGCCTGCTGTTGTGATTGCGTCGGCCTTAGTTGTTTTTTCTTTTGGAGAAAGTTTTAGGGAAGCCGTTTTTCAAAACTAAAGGTTCACCTGCCAAGATGGATCAAAGGCTAGTCGCAAAAAAATCAAAATGCGCCACTTCCAAAGCCAATCCCTCTTCTTCTAATTCTTTTTTCCGAATTCTCAACCAATCTTCAAATGCCTCCTGTTCCTTTTCTGGCAATGCCAATTCTCCAATCGCCTCTTCCATAAAGCCTAATAAAAAACGAGACATCGCTTGATCCTTTTCTCCAATTTTCCAAATACTTTTACCCGCTACAAAATCGATCGCCCCATTTTCCAAACTAGCCTGAATCTGTCGACTACAATCCGGCCCCATCGCTGCCCCCGAATTTTGCGGTCTTTGCATATGAGCCTCATACCATTGCACGACCTTTTTATCTAAAGACAATTCCGGAGAAAATGTCATCTCCGAATAATTAAGGGTAAGTAATAAACCACAACTGGCCTTTTTTATTTTTTGGAGAAAATGATCTAATTTCTCACGAGTAAACAGATCGAAAAAAGCACTGGCCATCACTAAATCCAAGCTGGCTAAAGCTACTAATTTTTCCACTTCTTCAAAAGCCCCCGAAAGGACTTCGATGCAAACATCTCCATCTGGGCAAACCAAACGCAAGCGATGGTCTTCCACAAAAACAGGATAAGCTTTCGCTTTCGCTTCTGCTTCGATCCGCTGCAAACTTGCTTGCAGCAAACGAGGATCATGATCCATCAAAATCCAGTTTTGCGCAAAAGGCAAGGACTCATAAAAATGCAAAAAGTTAGCGCCTGTCCCCGAACCAATATCAAGAAATCGCAATTCTTTTTTTCCGGTAGCGGGAAGCGTTTTTAAAAAGGCCATTGCAGCCTGATCAACACTTTGGTTTCTTGCGGCTTCGTCGAAAGGGTATCGGGTATTCAGCCATGTCGTATCGAAAGCATTTTCCGGCATAAGAAAGTTCTTTTTTATCTGGGTCAAAAATTCTTCCGCAGCAGTGGACCAATTGCGTTTTTCAGCAAGTGCCAACTGTTTAGCTGCATGAGCATATGATGCTTGCAAAGGTATCGTTTCACTCCAATGCTTTAGAGCCAAAACCAATTCCTGTAAAGCAATAAAACTCGCTCCATTTCCATTTTGTACATGTGCCTGCGCATGGCCTCCCTCCAATACAAACAAGGGCAATGCCGCAGCTACCGCTTCTTGCAAAGCCATTCCAAAAGTCTCCATGGTCGAGGCCGAAACCAAAGCATCCGCTTCTTGGTATTTTTCCAAAACCAAGCTTTGGTCTAATGCCCCCAAAAAACTCACTTGTGATTTTTTTTCCGAAGCTAAGTTCTTCCAAAAAGCTAAACAGGCTTCCGCATAATTTGCATCTAGTTCTAGATCGCCAATGATCTCCAAACGAAAATCAATCGGCCAGGCATATTGGCTCCACTCTTGTAAAAAGGGCAAAATCCCTTTACGAGGAAGCAAGTTTCCCACCATTAAAACAGTGCGCTGATTTTTCTTAATTTCTTTTTCATTCAAGCTTTCTAAAACAGACAATGCGGGTAGCACTTGGATCGTAGGCTGACTCATTCCTATGGTCTCCTTAAGGTACTGGCTTGTAAAATTACTGGTACACAAAAAACCATCAAAGTCTTGCAATACTTTTTTCTCCTTGGCAATAAGTACTTCCCCTTCTGCTTCCGTTTTGGCATCTAGCGATTCTAAATGATGGGTAATTAAAAAGGTACTTGATTCGCATGTTCCAGGATCAAATTCTTCCAAAAAAAGAGTGTCTACAAAAAGTATAGTCTGCGGATCATCCAAGCTTAATTGCTGCGGATCATGGCTCACTTTTAAGTTATCAACTTTAGCCTGCAAGGCTTTGATCAATTGCGCATTGTAGATATTTCCACCGGAGGGAAACATCCTGGGATCGGGGATCAAGAAATGTAAAGGAGGATTGGAGGAAGGCATCATTTTATCAACTTACTGCTCCTGAAAAACCAGCCCAAGCCACATGGGATTCTCCCAAAGTGATTTTCAATTGTCCGGAAAACTTTCCTTGCAATGCTTTCGCCATTTGGCTATGGATGTATTGGGCCAAAAATTCTGTGGTGGTCAAGTGTCCTTTGAATTGTGGCAATTCATCTAAGTTTTGATAGGCCAGTGGTTGCAAAACCTCTTTCAATACTTCAGTGGCCAATCCGATGTCAATGACGATATTGTTTTCATCGACATTTGGAGATTGGAAATCTGCGTCTACTACGTAAGTCGCTCCGTGCATATTTTGGGCGGGGCCAAAAACTTTACTGGGTAAAGAATGGGCGATCATGATGTGTTCTCTAATTCTGACGTTATACATTATTACTGTTTTATTGTTTTGATTTTGCTGTGTTAGAATCAGCCAAAAATTGAATCAACTCTCCTTATCAGTCGTTTATGAGTTCTATTTTTTTGCTGATCACAGCATTCATCAAAAGGTTTATTGTTTTGATTTTGCTGTGTTAGAATCGACCAAAACTAGTAAGCAATACAAACTCCTGGCAAACCTGCTTCTCCACTTCTCAATTGCTTAAAATAATCTGGTACTTCTTCAAATTCGACAAGCTGATGGAGGTAATCATCAAAAGAAGAATCTTGTAGTAAAGTAAAAACGACTTCCTTCCTTCGCTGGAAATCCCAACGTGCTTTTCGCTCCGCTGGCAAATGACCAACCTGTGAACTAATGATTTTTTTTCGCTCCGAATGGAAGCTTGCTCCCAGGTGAATTTGAACCGCTTTTTTTCCATACCAACTCAACTCTACCAAACTCCCTTCCAAACCCAATTGGTCCAAACAAAACTGCAATGCCTTTTCATTTCCAGTAGTATGAAAAGCGAAATCAAAGGGCTTACTTTTTTCTGTTGCAGTCCAGAGTTGAAAACCTTTTTCCCTGGCCAATTGTATTCTTTTTTCGTTTTTTTCTAAAACCCAAAGATCAACCCCTGGCATATCAGACAAGACTTTGGCTAGTAAAGATCCAATGATCCCAAATCCGGCCACCATCACCCGATCACCAACACTCACCTTGGCATCCCAAATGGCGTTGACAACGGTTTCCAAATTAGAAGTCAAGGTGGCCCGTTGAGCGGGAATGCCATCGGGCACTAAGCCGACCGCCGCTTCGCTGGCCCAACAAATATTTTGATGCGGATGCAACAGGTGTACTAAGCGCCCTTGCCATCGATGGTTCTCATTCAATACTTCTCCAACCAGAGAATAACCGTATTTAATTGGAAAAGAAAAAGAGCCTTCTTGATAAGGAACCTGCATGCTTTCTGCCAAATCATCTGGCACCAAACCTTGGGCAACCAGTCGTTCGGTACCACTACTCACCAAAGAAAAATGTGCTTTTATTTTTAGCAATGTTGGATCTGAAGGAATTTTATCAACAGAAAGGATTTGGCTATCGGAGGGAGAAATGTGCCATAGGGCTTTTGCTTTTTCCATTTTACTCTTCCCTTTTTAAATGACCGACAAACATCTGGGTATTGCCTACTGCTTGAAAGAAAAAATTGGAAAACTGGATGGACTCTTGAACTTCTTTGATGTGTGGCAATTGGATACCTTGACGCCCTGATCCAAAAATCTGTGGAGACAAATGCAGTTGCAAAACATCGATGGCTCCATCCTTTATAAAATTGGAAGTCGTTACTGCTCCTCCTTCTACATAGACGGTATGGACACCTTGCTCGTAGAGGCATTCCAAAATTTGATTGCTGTGCAACCGGCCATTGGCCGCAGGTAAATTTACATGTTTCACTTTTTCGCAATGCGGTGCGTCCTGACTACTGATTACCAAAATAGGATCATCACTGGCTTCGGTCAAACAAGAATAATCGGAGGCCTTAGCTCCTAAAACAATTCGACTTGGATTTTCTCCAGACACATGTCTTACGGTGAGTTTGGGGCGATCATAATGCAAAGTGGATCGTCCGATTAATATACCATCGCAAAGGGCGCGCATTCTGTGCGCGTGTTTTAAATTTTCCTCGTTTCCAATCCACTTGGAATGCCCCGATTCGGTAGCAATTTTTCCATCCAGGGTTTGGGCAAAATGGGCAATGGTAAAAGCGCTTTTTCTTTTTTTTGCGATAATGGAGAAAAAACAATAAGGCAAATAGGCTTGCAAAAAAGTAATTGCCGAATCCTCTAGGTTGCCCTTTGCTAAAATTTGAAATTGTAAATCATTTTGCCACAAGAGATGAACCTCATCTGCTTGTAATGTAGATGGAGCCGTTTTAAAATGAATAAAGACTAAAGGCTGGGTCGAAGCAGAAAAAGCTTCATTGAGGTACACTTTATTTTCCAAAGGACTCCAACAACAAAAATCAGGAATGGTATTCCAGGAAGATACCTCTTTACGTAGATAGCAGATGCCTTCCCATAGTTGTTGGTTCATTATCGTTTCATTTAGACTTGTTGCAATAAAAGAACAAGGTTTTATTTCTTTCCCTGACTATCAAAAAGATGTCCCATCAGTTCCTCCTTTGTTTGTAGGTAACCTTTGTTTTGTTTTTGCGGAGCAATGATGATTGGGACGCGTTCTACCAGTTGAATGGAAGAA
Organism: uncultured Saprospiraceae bacterium; assembly: GCA_938015925.1. Lineage (GTDB taxonomy): Bacteria > Bacteroidota > Bacteroidia > Chitinophagales > Saprospiraceae > CALLVY01. The sequence continues at coordinate 1,577 of CALLVY010000810.1, read as the reverse complement.
TCTTTGATTGCATCTAGCTTCAAAGGATTATTGGTAATCAATCGAATTTTATTAACCGCTAAGGCCTCCAAAATCTGAATGGCTTCATCGTATTGACGACCATCCACTTCTAACCCAAGGTGGGTATTGGCGTCGGCGGTATTTAGCCCGGTATCTTGCAATTTATAGGCTTTCAGTTTATTGATCAGCCCAATGTTTCGACCTTCTTGTCGCATATAAACGACAATTCCCCCTTCTTCTGCACACATTTGCATGGCTTGATCGAGCTGTTCGCCACAATCACAACGCTTGGATCCAAAGAGATCTCCAGTAAGACACTCTGAATGAATACGTACCAAAACAGGGTGAGCGGCATCCATATCTTCATGGACCATTGCCAAATGGGGCATTTGTTCTTCCTCCGTATTGGAAAAGGCAATCATATTGAAATTTCCCCAAGGTGTGGGGATTACTGCAGCAGCTTGTCGCTTCATCATATCCTTCCTTTATTCAATTTTTCATACACTCTCCACAATCCTGTTTTGAAGTGTAGGGTAAAATTACAGATTTTAGTTAGAACAGGAGGAATTCATAAAGGTTTATTGTCGAAAAGGGTATTTGTGTAATCCTTTGTGAATTTGACGGAAATCGAAGATTCACCTAGTGAAGCTTTTCCCTTAGGTTGCTAAATACCTGACCTATTACAAAAAAATTAATCCATTCTTCTAGCATAGACATCCCCAGAAAACCGGCCTGCTATTTCCTGAAATTGGTTTCGTAAATCGCTGGCACTAAGCCAAATAGCGCTGGCCATTTTTTGCTGTTCGCCCTTAGACCAATTGTATTCATACTTCCCCAAAGCTTCCAAAAGCTGAATACATTCTTCGGTACGCGCTGGTGTCCAGGTAAAAAACTCAAAAGAAATTACCGGAATGGCATGAGAGAGTCCCTTTAACACCTCTGCTTCATAATCTTCGACGTCGATTTTACAAAAATGAGGTACGCCGTATATTGCTATCAATTGATCCAGGGTAATCAATTCTACCTCTATTTGGTCTTCCCAATCCACTTGAATACTGCTACTTTCCTGGAGTGCTGTTCGCCATTCTTTGTTGGCCAAGGTGCTCACGGTGGGGGTCAATTGGCTAATATGCAAGACTGCTTTGCCCGGAACAGCACCAACTGCTTTGGGGATAATATTTACCGCAGGGATTTTTCCAAAACGTTTTTCCAGGTATTCTAAACAAAGTGGTTGAGGTTCAACGGCGATAACGGTAGCCCCCAAACTCGCAAAGGCATCGACCCGATTCCCTAGATGAGCTCCAATATCAAAACACAAACTATTGGCCGGAATAAAAGTTTGGTAAAATTTTCGCAGTCTCCTTCTATTGAAAGGCTTCCAATAATACATCAGCTTAGAACGCAGCAGCCCCATACGAGACCGGAAGTTTTTTGTCGGCATTTGCATCTATTTTTTTATAATTTTGTGCAAAGTTATTATTGAAGTTGTTAAAAAACTACTTACTTGCTTGCAAAATGATCTTTAAAGCAATCTTTTCCCCTTAGCTTGTAAGGGGCAGGCTTCTTTTTTATCGGCC
>CALLVY010000809.1 GCA_938015925.1 uncultured Saprospiraceae bacterium | reverse complement strand
AATAGTGTTTAAATTCTAGCCAAACCAGCTTTTCAGAACAGGTCTCCCAAAGTAGATAGGGGTTAAAATAATGACACTAAAGCAGGAAGAAATCCCACCGTCAAATATTTCAAATGCTACTAAAAGGATTTTCCAATCTATTCAGCTGAGTTCACTTGCATTTACTGAAGGATAACTTCTCTCTCTTCGATCATTTTTCGAATATTGATCAAAGCGTAACGCATACGGCCAAGGGCGGTATTGATACTCACTTTTGTCAATTGAGAGATTTCTTTGAAGCTCATATCCGCATAGTGACGCAAAATGACCACTTCGCGTTGCTCTGGTGGGAGCATTTCTACGAGATGACGAATCTTGTCATGGGTTTGGCTTCTGATAATGGCCTGTTCGGCATTGTCTTCATGTGTTTGCAACACATCAAAGATGTCAAAAGTCTCCGTTGGAGATACCTTAGGTCGACGCTTAGAGCGACGGAAGTAATCGACACACATGTTGTATGATATACGCATGGCCCATTGCACGAACTTACCTTCGTGGTTGTATTTGCCCTTGCGGAGCGTGTCTATAATTTTAATGAAAACTTCCTGAAAGATATCTTCAGCGAGGCTTTTGTCTTTGACAAAGAGATAGATTGATGTATAAATCTTTTGTCTATGGCGAGAGAGTAATTCTTCGAATGCTCTTTCATCTCCGTCTAAATACTGTACGATCAGTTGACGATCGTTAATTGGCTTAACTTGCATAACTATCCTATTTTTTTCTTTCTGGTGAAAAAATATTTTAGTGTAAAAGTTTGTAACCGATAGAAGTATTTTTAATGAAAAAATGAAGAATGAAATATTTGAACTATAAAACTCTAACTATTTAAGATCAAAATCAAGTCCAAAATAGATAAATCTTCCTTTCCTAAGTATTATTTTAACCCTTATTAACAGAAAATTAACGGATATGCAAAAATATTAATACATATTCCGCTAAAAAACAGCGATTCATAACATTTTACTGCGATCCCAATTAAATCACAAATATTTGTCTTCTAAAAACAGAAAGTATAATTTTTTGTTTTCATAGCGTATCTTTACCAGCTATTTTGACTTTTTACCCAATCTTGGACTTTCTAATTTGGTCCATCGACTTTTTATCTAGAAGGGATAAATGGGTATTTTAAATTTAATTGAACGAGTGTCTGGCTTAAAAAGTCATTTTTCCTCCTGCTAGACACACACTTATAAACATAGACGTGCAATGCCTAAGAAAGCGAGTGGTGTTTTAGCAAAACCAAAGAAAACGACGATCTCCAATGAGATTTTAATTAAAGGAGCCAGGGCAAACAACCTTAAAAATGTGACCCTTAGCATTCCTCGTTACCAATTGGTAGTGGTCACTGGAGTTTCTGGATCTGGAAAATCTTCCATTACGATGGATACCTTATATGCAGAAGGACAGCGCCGATACGTGGAAAGCCTTTCGTCCTATGCCCGTCAGTTTTTGATGCGGATGAAAAAACCGGATGTCGATTACATCAAAGGAATTTGCCCCGCTATTTCCATCGAACAAAAGGTGAGCACTAGTAATGCTCGTTCTACCGTAGGGTCGCTTACCGAAGTATATGACTATCTCCGTTTGCTCTATGCCCGTATTGGCAAAACCTTTTCTCCTGTTTCTGGTCAACAGGTTCGCCGACATGAAATTCGCGATGCCGTAGATTTTATTTTTTCTTTTGAGGAAGGGGAAAAAGTACGTTTATTTATTCCGCTTCAGCAAAAGTATAAGGATCGTACCCTGGAAAAAGAACTCAACCTATTGCTCCAAAAAGGCTATGTAAGAGTAGAGCTAGATGGAGAATTACTTTTTGTAGAAGATTTGCTGGAAAGCAAGAAGGCGGATCTTAAAAAAACCGTCGACAAGCTAGCCAAGAAAAACATCCGTATTCTCATCGACCGTTTTTCAATCAAACACAAAGACGAAGACACCCTCAATCGAGCTGGTGATTCTGTACAAACCGCCTTTTACGAAAGTGAAGGAGAATGCATCATCGAAATCATCGGAAAAGAAACCAAAGGTTTTAATAACCGATTCGAATTAGACGGCATCCTTTTCGTCGATCCCACCCCTCAGTTTTTCAATTACAACAATCCTTTCGGAGCTTGTCCACAATGTGAAGGTTATGGCCGAGTAATGGGCATTGATGAAGAAAAAGTCATTCCGCTAAAATCCAGATCTGTCTATGAAGGAGCAGTCGCTTGTTGGAGTGGAGAAAAATCGGGTGTATGGAAAGACAAACTGATCAGCAGTGCGCATCATTTTGATTTCCCCGTTCATAAGCCTTATCAAGATTTGACGAAGGCGGAGAAAAAATTAATTTGGGAGGGGAATAAATATTTCAAAGGCATCCATGCTTACTTTAAAAAACTAGAAGAAAAAACCTATAAAATACAAAACCGCGTCCTCCTCTCCCGCTATCGAGGCCGCACTACTTGTCCGACCTGCGATGGCGGACGCTTGCGCCCGGAAGCCAATTATGTAAAGGTGGCCACTAAGGGAATTTCGGAATTAGTGGACTTGCCCATTGATGAATTGCAGGATTTTATGTTGTCCATGAAGCTTACGGATTTTGATGAAACGATTGCCAAACGATTGGTTTTAGAAGTCACCAACCGATTGCAATTTATGATCAAAGTGGGACTCGGTTATTTGACGCTCAATAGAATTTCTTCCAGCCTCAGTGGCGGAGAAACGCAGCGCATCAATCTCACCAGAACCTTGGGTAGCAACCTGACCAGTTCGATGTATATTTTGGATGAACCTAGTGTTGGGCTACATCCGCGCGATACGAATCGCCTGGTGGAAGTACTCAAGTCACTTCGTGATTTAGGAAACACCGTGGTCGTGGTAGAACACGAAGAAGATGTGATCAAGAATGCGGACTACCTGGTAGACATGGGGCCGAAAGCTGGTATCCACGGAGGAGAAGTTGTTTTTGCGGGCCCTTATAAAAACATTTATAAAGAAGCCAAAGACAGTCTTACCGCAGCTTATATGAGTGGCCGTATGGAAATTCCGGTTCCTAAGCATCGCAGAAAATTCCTTGGCAGTATTTGGATCAAAGGAGCGCAGCAACACAATTTAAAAAACTTCGACGCCCAGTTTCCGCTCAATACTTTGACCGTAGTCAGTGGTGTCTCCGGTTCTGGAAAAACGACTTTGGTCAAACAAATTCTTTATCCCGCATTGAAGCGCCACCTCGGCGAAGCCCATCCAGTAGCTCCCGGGCAACACGTTTCTCTTTCCGGCGATCTCAATCAGATTTCCCAAATAGAAATGATCAATCAAAGTCCGATTGGAAAATCTTCACGATCCAATCCAGTGACCTATGTCAAAGCTTATGATTCTATCCGGAATTTGATGGCCAACCAACAGCTGTCGCGTATACGCGGATTTAAGCCCAAGCATTTTTCTTTTAATGTAGAAGGTGGCCGTTGCGAGACTTGTAAAGGAGAAGGCGAACAAGTGATTGAAATGCAATTTTTAGCGGATGTCCGATTGGAGTGTGAAGAATGTAGAGGGCGACGTTTTAAGCAAGAAGTTTTGGATGTGCGGTATCAGGAGAAAAATATTTTTGAAATTCTCAACTTAAGTATTGACGAAGCAATAGAATTTTTTGCAGATGCTACAGAGGTTGTAAAAAGGATTCAACCTTTGCAAAATGTTGGCTTGGGTTATATCAAATTAGGACAATCCTCCAGCACTCTTTCTGGTGGAGAAGCACAGCGTGTAAAATTAGCTTCTTACTTAGGCAAAGAAAAGCCCCGCGAAAAAATCCTTTTCATCTTTGACGAACCGACGACTGGTTTGCATTTTCACGACATCAATATTTTACTAACCGCCTTGAATGCTTTGGTAGAAAAAGGACATACCGTGGTGGTGGTGGAACACAATATGGAAGTAATCAAATGTGCGGACTGGGTCATTGACCTGGGCGCTGAAGGAGGTAAAGATGGTGGCAATTTATTGTACCAGGGAGTACCGGAAGGCTTGGTAAAAGTCAAAGGCTCTTATACCGGGGAATATTTAAAAGGAAAAGTGTAAAGCGAAAACATTGCTGCGCCCTTTTTTAGGGTTGAAAAAAAGAAGCCATCACCAAATTTTAATTCAATAAAATAAGAACATGAAAACTTTTTTCCAAAAACGGTTTGGTTTCCTATTCATCGGTATTCTGCTTGTATTTGCTGCTTGTATAAAACAAGAGACGATCGTACCTTCCAGTACGGATACGGAGATGTTTTGTAAAGTAGATGGGGAACAATGGATTTCGGTTGTTCCTTTGGCCTTTGTCACCAACAATCACCTACTCATCTCTGCGGTTTCTCTTGACGATGAATTAGTCAGCCTTTCAATTAGTGATGCCACAGAAGGCACTTATAGTCTCAATCCTAACTTAGCAAATGTTATCGCCTATGAAGAAACCGGCGATGATGCCACGCTTGCTTTTGCCTCCAACAGAAACACTTCTAATACAAATTATGGAACAGTCGTTATTACTAATCACGACCTCGTGAATAAAACCATTAGTGGTACTTTTGAAACGGAAGTCCATCGATCTTCTGACGGAGCAATCAGAACCATTACAGAAGGCTCGTTTAACAACCTTGCTTATTCAGAAGTATTCTTTCCTACCGCCACTCAACTTTCCGCCACAATCGATAGTACCATTTTCGCAGCAACTGTAATTTCAGATTCGCTTGCCTTAGGAAACCTATTTGTTCATGGTGGAGATTCTATTCAAAATAAAATCATTGAACTTAGTTTTCCAACAACTATTGCTATTGGCGTTTACGATTTAGGAAGTCCTGGTCTCTCCGACTATAGTGCCCAATACCACTTAGACAGCATTACTTCCATGCCTGCTGATTCGGGGCAACTATTGATCACCGAACACCTAATAACGGATAAGTACATCAAAGGAATTTTCAACTTTGATGCAACGGAATCGGGTGGAACCCAAACTGCAAATATTAGCAATGGTTTTTTTGAATTGACTTATGAGTAAGAAGTGAAATTTATTTCTCACCAAATCCAAACTAAATAATACCAATCTGCAAATCGAGGATCGTCGGATTTAATCGTCTTTAGCAGATCGACTAGGTGTTGTGGATTTTCGCCGCGTAAGATTTCATTCCTTTTTATGGCTGCTTCATTTCCATATTGGTATTGATATTTCTTCTCTTTCCAAAAAGATAATTTTTGAGAAAAAGTAAGCAAATAACTTTCCTCGGCTACTTCATAATAGAAGCGGCTATTCGTCACAAAATGCCTTTGGGGTAAACGATCCATATAAGCAGGAATTAGATCTTCTAACTGGGTGGGATAGTGCCTTTTCTCTTCTTTGTATTCTTCTATTGCCAGGATTAATTCTTTGGAACTTTCCAGTTGTTGATTCTTGGTATAGCTAATAATCATTTCCTCGGAATACACATCAGTTACCAACACAAAAAGGAGCAACAAGCTAATGGGAGCCAGGAAATAGGGAACCTTCTTTACTTTTTTTATTAAAAGTAGGGATACCCAGAAGATGGTCATTAGAACGATGGTAAAAGCATCGAGGTAGTGGAGGAAAGCGGCAATTTTAATTAACAAGGTGACCATGAGCTATTCTTTGACTTAATGCAATCACTAGAGTAGGTTTTAAAATACGATTTTTCCTCAACTTCCATAGATCTCCCTCATTCTGTAAAAAAATTAAACCGAACAATTCCTCTTCCTTCCCTTCTATTCTTTTCAATTAGTTTTTATCAATAGTAAAATCCACAAATCCCAGCCACATTTACAAAGAAACACTATCTTTATTCAAGTCATCAAAAATCAAAAACATGTTATCTAAAAATCACCTCTTAGCGCTGGCTCTTGGCCTTTGCTTTTTTGCCTGTACCGATCCAAAGAATACCAGTACAGAAACGACCACAACCACAACAGAAGCATCTCCCATCGATGCCCATCTCAGCAAATACGTCAATGTCAAACTCACCACAGACTTGAATGCTTTGACGGATAAGGAAAAACAAATGATCCCTTTATTGATCAAAGCGGCAAAGATCATGAACCAATTATTTTGGTATGAGTCTTATGGTGATGGACAAAAACTTTTGAATAGCATCAGCGATGAAAAAATGAAACGCTTTGTAGAAATCAACTACGGCCCCTGGGATCGCCTCGGCGGCAATAGTCCTTTCCTGGATGGCGTGGCCGCCAAACCTGCCGGCGCCAATTACTATCCCAAAGACATGAGCAAAGAAGAATTTGAAAAAGCAGATTTGCCAGGCAAAAAAAGTCTCTACACTTTTATTCGCAGAGGAGATAATGAAAAATTGATCACCATTCCTTATCACGAGCAATTCAAAGCAGAAGTCACCGAAGTCTCTGACTTATTAAACCAGGCAGCAGACCTGGCAGAAAATGCAGGACTAAAAAAATACCTCAACCTTAGAGCAAAAGCCATGCTCAATGATGAATACCAAAAGAGTGATCTCGCTTGGCTCGACATGAAAACCAATACCATTGATGTAGTCATCGGCCCGATCGAAAATTATGAAGACCAACTCTTCGGCTACAAAACGGCACACGAAGCTTATGTATTGGTAAAAGATCAAGAATGGAGTAAACGCCTCGCCAAATACGCCGCTTTCTTACCAGAACTACAAGAAGGAATTCCGGTAGATGCCGAATACAAAAAAGAAAAGCCAGGGTCTGATACGGAACTCAATGCCTACGATGTCATCTACTACGCCGGCGACTGTAATGCCGGTAGCAAAACCATCGCGATCAACCTACCCAATGATGAAGAAGTGCAACTCCATAAAGGAACCCGACGCCTGCAATTGAAAAATGCGATGCGCGCCAAGTTTGATAAAATCCTGATGCCCATCTCTAAAATGCTAATCGACAAAGAACAACAAAAGCACATCACCTTTGATGCTTTTTTTAGCAATACCATGTTTCACGAAGTAGCACATGGTTTGGGCATCAAAAACACCATTGATGGAAAAGGAACGGTGAGAGAAGCATTGAAAGAACATGCTTCTGCACTGGAAGAAGGCAAGGCCGATATTTTGGGATTGTATATGATCAATCAGTTGCATAAAAAAGGAGAAATCGAAGGAGACTTAAAAGATTACTATGTGACTTTTATGGCGGGAATTTTCCGCTCGGTTCGTTTTGGTGCTTCTAGTGCCCATGGAAAAGCCAATATGATTCGGTTTAATTTCTTTCAGGAAATGGGTGCTTTTAGTCGCGATGAAGCGACGGGGACTTACAAGGTTAATTTTGATAAACTTCAGGAAGCGACGGAAGCTTTGTCTCGTGTTATTTTAACCACTCAGGGAGATAATGATTATGATCGCGTAGCCAAATTGGTCGCGGAGAAAGGAGTGATCTCTAAGCAATTGCAAGCGGACTTGGATCGCTTGGGTGCTGGCGGTATTCCGGTGGATGTGGTGTTTGAGCAAGGGCTCAAGGCGCTGGGACTTTAAATTAATTCGTGCAGGATGTTGAAAAACCAGCATCCTGCACGATCTTCTAAATAAGCAAGTACTTATACGAATGAATTTTGCTCCTTTAGTTTATCCCTTTTTCCCAATTTTACGATTAACAAAAAATAACCCCAAAGGTAAAAGCAATCCCAAAAGCAGCCACCTCCAAATCGACTTCTCTTCCTCCAATTCCAACACCCCATCCGCTCCAATAAAAGACAAGACCGACCAATAATACGGCGATTGCTTATGCTCCGCAATTTCCAAATAATGTAGCTTCGCCAAATGCAAAGCCTCCGATTTCGTTTCTCCAGCCTTTATATTTTTATAAAAATCATCGATCAACCAAGCCGTCGATGCATCTTGTACCGACCACAAAGAAGCCATCAAACTAGCAGCCCCCGCATAAGCAAAACCTCTCCCCAAACTCATCAAGCCCTCCCCTTTCTGCAAAAGACCTATCCCTGTTTCACAAGCACTCAGCACCACCAAGTCCGCATCCAACTGCAAAGTATAAAGTTCATCCAAAAAAAGCGTACTGTCAATAAATTCAATCCGCGCCTGACCTCCTTCATCCACTTTCGCATGCGTAGAAAGATGAATCAATTGGCTATGCAAAACCGATTGATTAAAAGCGGAGAGGGTGGCTTTGTTTTTTAATAAAGCCTGATCAAAAGAAGCCAATTCTTCTTCGCTGTAGCGCAATGGTACCTGGTTCCGTTCCTGGTTTTCAAAGACCGGAGCCATCGCTAGTATTTTTTTGCTTTGCGAATGTCGCTGATTTTGTTGATGGAGTACGGTGGCAGAATAAGCGTAGCGAATCGCATGGACTTTGATTAGGTAATCCACCTTTCCCAGATTTAGACTTTCCTCTTCAGTGGTAACCAAGGCCTCAAAAGGTATAAAATTTAGCTGTCCATCAGGGATGATGATCCATTCTTTTTTGCTATTTATTTTTTGTAGCGCTGCAAGTGGAAAAAGTTTTTGGTACAATTGAAAGGCCGCTCTTTGATAGGCTTTTGGATCATTGTCAATTTTGCTTTGACTGGTAAAAAAAGTTAGAAAATTTTGTACCGTCGCATTGACTTCCTCGCTTTTTCCGATTGCAAAAAAATGGGTTTCTTGTTTTTCCAAAACAAACAAATACGTTTCCTTTTCTCCAGAGAAAAATTCTAGTAAAACGTTATTTTCATCCAGCAGATTTTGAGCTTCTATTTTTTCATTGAGAAAACTTTGTCGATAACTGGGGTATTTTTCAAAAAGAGCTCCTTGGATGCTTTCTAGTTTTTTGATTACTTTATTTTGAGCGTCTAGTTCTTCTGGTTTAGGCGTCTTTCCTGCTGCTCTAAACTGGCTTGCAAAAAACCGCTGTTGAATCAAAAGGTCTCTTTGCTTTTGCACCAAACTATCTTTTTCCAATAAGCTGGAAAGAAAAGAATTTCGTTTCAACGCATCTAGTAAAACGATGGACTTGCTGTTTTCTGCTAATTGAAAAGCTTTGTCGATGGGAGTTTTAAGGTCTTCGCTAGCATTCATTTGTGCAACAATGCCAAGGGCGGCTTCGGCGCGTTGGCGGCTATCACTGAGCAAGCTTAACTTTGAGGATTCATACAGATATTGTTGTCGCAATAATTGCTCAACTTCTGTCGACAAAGCGTAGCAATCGAGACTTGCATTTAAATATTTAGCATCCTGGTTTTGCTCGAATAAAAATTGTAAGACACCAGCCTTTACTTCCAATGCTTCAAAAATAGTATTCTCTGGATAAAGGGTTTCTTTCTTTGGCAGGTCCAATAAATCATTTGGAACAAAGTCGGGCAAGACCGCTTGTAAGGCTTGATTCGCTGCGGAGAGCGCTGGCTCTCCCTTCCCTTGCTTCCATAAAATTTTACTGGAGCTAACGTGGACTTTTCCACTCGTTCTCCCTTTTTGATTTTGGAACAAATCCAATACCTTTTCAATATTTTGAGCAGCTAGAGGAATTGTATTTTGTTCGTAAAAGATATTGGCCAGTAAATGTTTTGCCGAAGCTTGATCTTCTGCTCGGTCATAAAAGGTCAGGGATTTTTGTCCGTATTCCAAGGCCCGATCAAATTTTTTTAAACCCAAATAATTGGCCGCCAATTGATAATAGATTTTTCCTTCCTGCCGAGCATTTCTTTGGGGTAATGACAACCCGGATTCCAAATACTGTATAGAATTTTGATACTCATTTTTATTCCAATAGCTAATGGCCAGGTTGAGGTAATTGCCCGTTTGGTTTTTATTTTTAAAAATTGGATTTTGAATCCCTTCTTTAAAATGCCGGATGGCACGTTCATTGTCGCCCAGGATGGTATAAGCATTGCCCAAAGATTTGAAAATAATATCGTAAGTCAGCGTATCTCGAATTCGACTATCTTCCAACATTTTTTTGGCTTTCTCCAATAGACCTTTTGCCCTTGGAACATCTTTACCCAAAGTCATCAGATGGAGGCCAATGTCTCGATACAAAATCAAAAAAGCCAGCGTGTCTACTTTATCTTTTGGCTTCCGCCAAAGGTTTTGTTCTGCGTCTTCCAGAAAAGGTAGAATACAAGCCGAGGAAGTCGCGCAGACATCGTAATAAAAATCATAGCAATAGCCGTAGATGTATTCAGAGATACTATCGCGTTGTTGGAAATAATTGATGCGTTGCTGATAATAATATTGAAGGCTATCTGAATTTTCTTGATTTATAAAATAGTCGATTTTGGTTTGTAAATCGCTCAAGCGTTTTTTTTCATTATCCACTTGATTTTGTGCGGATAATAAAAAAGGCAGAAGAAAAAAAAAGAGCGAAATAATTCTATTCATAAAGAAATGGTTTTATTCGGCAAAACTTATCTAAGCGATTGATTTTGTCTACGTCTCATACATCACTATTAAAAAAATGTATTTTTTTTCTAAAAAACTTATGGAATCCTTCCCCCTTTTGCGTCTATGTAGCGATTTGTTTTTCAAAATGATCCGGAAATTTTCCGAAAAATAAATCTTGGTCAGCATTTGCGGTGAAAAGCCTCAAGGAGTAATGGCGGAGCTTTGCCATGACAAAAACTTTGGGGCTGGAAACTGGCGGCGGCGGCTAGGGTTGGGGCCCTCCCTCTTTGGGGCTCCTATTTCATTTCTTCAAATAACTCCTTCTCTTTCTTCCAATAACATTCTTCTCTTTTCTCTTCAAATATACACTTAGCACCCCATATCCTTAGCTTCCAAAAAACGACACCTATCCTTTCCTTTTCGAATCTATATTCTTACTTACCTTTCGCTAAGGTACTTAGATGGGTTTGCAAACACCGACTTATATTTTCCAAAGAAAATAAAATTGCAAATGATTTTCCAATGCTTCCTTAAACTGATAATGATACCGCAAACCAAGCGCAGGCCCTGCGCGCACCAAACCCAAAGAAACATCTCCAAATACCGCCGGGAACAATTCCATCGAATTGCTAATCGTCATTGGGATCATCAAAGGAGCTTCCGCCACACTACCATCTTCATTGAATTTTTCAATCCGATCTTTATGGCTAACTTTTTTGAATCGCGCAGAAATTTGCAATCCTGCTCCTACCGATAAAAAGGAAGTAACATTTTTTCGCAACTGCAAAGGAACCGCATCCCAAACATAATACTCCGTCCAATCTCTTCGAATCGTATCTACTCGTATTTCCTCCAAACCAATAGGTGTATCCATTCTTACAATTTCGGAACTAACTTCCTGAAAGTCTGTCCGCCAACGCCCAATCATCAATTCCATTTGATAGTACAACTTATACGATTTAAAAGGCGATAAGGTCGCTCCCAAAAAGTAATAATCTTCGCTTCCTATTTCCTCTTGCCCTTCCACTATTTTTTCATTAAAACGATTATATCCGCCTTTCAAACCAATAGACAAACCTGGTTTAAAACGAGTGGCTGAAAAATTAGTCACCACTGCTTTTTCTTTATCAAAGTAAATATCTGCTCTACTCTTCTGGGTGTATTTTTTTATTTTCTTATCGGGTCGAACCGTGTATTTTACATAGCCTTTGGTATCGTTTTTATTCTTCGCATCATTTTTTCCGGGCAACTGAATCCCTTTAAAAATGAAGCGAACCAACTTTTCATTGATCACTTTTTTCTCTATACAACTTTGTCCTTGAACCTTCACCGTCTCACAAGGAGGACAGGCTTTTTTCAAATGTGTCTTTTGCAGTTTTACCGTTTCGATATCCATTCCCTTTGGAACGGTACAATCGATCGTAATCGAATCCGCACTACCGACTCCTGTATTTTGAAAATGAACGGTGTAAGTAATATCCTTTCCTTTTATTTTTCGATAATTGGCTCGGGTACTCGATACGCTAATCTTGTTGGGATCATGAGCAGAAACAATTGACATTTCCAAAATGCTCTCCGTATAAATATCTCCTGAACGGGGCACAAAAATGCCTTTGATCGTAATGGTTGCAGTAGTGTCTTTTAGCATCGAGGCGGTAGTCGCCAGTGTCGCAAACAAATTCCGTTCTTCCCCTTCCTCCATCAATCCAGTATCCCAGGCAAAAACATTTTTATACTTTTCTTTAGCTTCTCCCAAAGCTTGATTGACCGCATCAGAATAATCCACTGCTTCAATTTCAATCGCAGGATCTAAAGAAAAAGCCATTTCTGTACTCGCCATAAAATCTAAACCCGGTTCTATTTTATTAGCCCCCAACAAGTTTTCATCCTCTATATTCAAATCTCTTACTTCTCCAAAATGCGAACGTTCTTCCGCTAATTCAAAATGATCCGCGGCATAAATACTTTCATTAAAAAACAAATATAGCTTTCCAAACATCGGCTCAGGAGAAGGATTTTTATAACTCATGACACAAACCATTCGTTCGTTGGGTTTGGGGTCGTGGTTGTTTCGCAGCAACATAAAAGTATCTTGAGGCAAGTAAGTTCCGGGGGCAATCCCTGAACCATCGAGCGAAGCCATTGTTGGCTTGGGCCGCTTGGGTTTTTCTTTCGGTAATTCTCCGTTGTCGTAATTATTGGTCAGGTATAAAACCGCGTCTCCGTCTGGTGATCGCGTATAGGTATGGATTGGGTTTTCTTCGAAAGAAAAATGGCCATCGCCAAATTCCCAGTAATGGCCAAAGGACGGAGGCTTGGTAGATCCAGGAGTGGGCAGGACTTCTAGTTTATTAGCTTCCGATTGGAATTTAAAAGTATTGTTTCCTTGATCTATGATTTGAAATTCGGCTTCTCTTTCTAATGGTTTTTTATCTTTTCCTTTTTGAGCAAAACTGGGTAATGCAAAGAGCACCAACAGAAGTACTAGACTTGAGGCTTTGAAGTTCATTGATTTCGAAGTTAAGTGGCGTTACTGTTACTTAAGAAGGAGGATCAAATTATACTCCTCTACTTAAGTACAATATAGGGAATAATTGTGTCATGTTTAAAAATCCTAAAAGAACCGTGAAAACTCAGCGCTTCCACGGTTCTAATCTCTGATTGCTTTATTTTTATCTATGGTCTTTCCTTTTTAATAAGGAAAAAGACTTCTAGTTATTAGTCATTGATTTTCACCAATTTCACAGGAGCAGGAGCGTAATTTTTTCCTGTTAGTCTTAGTAAATAAAATCCTGCATCCAATTGATCAAGGTCTACTTCAGTATTTCCATTCTCTGCATTGATATTAGAGTGCTGGATCACCTCTTTTCCATTAGCATTCACAATTTGTAAGTTAATCTTCGCTGGCGTATTTTCTACTTCCCACACGACTTGCAAAGAAGTTTTCACAGGATTGGGGAATGCTTCTACTTTATTAAAGCCCATCACTTTCCCTGGTAAAACACACCATTGTTCGATTAATATTTCTGTACAAAATTTGTGCTCGCAAGTAGTGCCATCCGCTTGAAGTCTGGTGACTACCATACATACTTCATAGGTTCCTATGCCTGGGTATGTGTAAATGAAATTTTGATTACCAATAGTTGATCCTACCGCGGTACCATTTACCGTCCAACGTACTCGATCACAATCTTCCAAAGCATAAGGTCGGTAAGTGCCATTCGGACAATTAAAGTGATTACTGAAACCTAAATTAACGGCATCATAGAAAGCTTCATCACAGACACAAGCAGTATTAGTCTGGCATTGTGGTAAGGAAATTTGCAATTGATCTTCCGCGCAAATGGTACTGCTATTTGGTGAAAAAGAATAGTACGTGAGTGCAAAAGGATCACATCCGCTAGAATTAAAAACGGTAAAGGTGTACGTTCCAGAAGCGGCTATACTTAGACTTGATGGACTAAGGGTACCACAAGGAGAAGAAAGGTTAATCGTTCCTGCACCATCAATGTAGATGTCCATGATATAATCGGCCAAACCATCTCCATCCAAATCGTCTGTACATTCTACGATATAATCCTCGATGATCGGGCAAGGCAATTCGTTTTGACATTCAGGTAAAAGCACGGTAAAAGTATCCACGATACAACACCAGTTGAGTACTGTTCCTTCAAAACTTTTTAAGATCGCTTTGTAGGAAACCAAATCACCAGCACTACCTCCACTAAGATTGACACAGTAAGAATTTGAGCTATGCGCTGGCAAGCTAATCGACAATGGATTAGGAGAAAAAACAATTCCTGCGGGAGTATAAGGATCAAAGTATAATTCGGTCGCATCGTAATCGCTGTTATTGGAAACGGTAAAACAATAATCGTAAGAACCATCTGCCAAACAAGTGATTTCGTCATTTCGAATATTCATACAAGGCTCGCAATAAAAGGTCAGGGTATCCGAACAAACGATGCTTTCTCCAGTTATTGGGTCTGCGGCAATCCAATCAAAAACGA
This sequence comes from uncultured Saprospiraceae bacterium, assembly GCA_938015925.1. GTDB lineage: Bacteria > Bacteroidota > Bacteroidia > Chitinophagales > Saprospiraceae > CALLVY01. The sequence goes on along the minus strand of CALLVY010000809.1, from coordinate 16,796 downwards.
CGACTTGAGGAGTTTGACTAATGTGGTCGATGTCTTTGAAACAAAAGTTTAAAACGCCAAGGTCTGTTATTTCATCGATAAAGGTTCCAGAAGGCGTCCAGCTTAAAGCATTGCCTGCCAGGGTATTTACAGTCCAACCATTGTCTCCTGATGGATTGTCAAAATTTACCCCAGGGGTAATAATGGTCGAAACAATACTGGTAAAATAAGCACCATCAAAATTATTAATCACATCTACTTCGTAACAACAAGCACCTTCTCCCTGATCATTATCACCCGCCACCAAATCAATCAATTCACAAGGATCACAAGTCGGCACTTCTACACAATGGGTCGTATGGCAACAAGCGAGGTTTTCACTAAACAAAATCAGGTCAAAACAAAAAACGGAATCTGCACCAGCAGGAATATCAATTGTCACTGGACCATAATTTCCATCAACCGGTATTAATACTCCAGGATCGTAATCGCCATTGATGATAATTCCATCCACCATTTGTCCTGTATTGTTTTGCACCCAAAAAGTATAAGTCGTTCCATTGGCATCGCAATCAAAATTTTCCTCGACCACTAAGGCACAAGTATCTTCCGCAGCAGCCTCCAGCTGCATACAAAAATTATCCAGTCCCACATAAATTGCTCCAGAGATAGAATCATTACTAGGTGTTAGTAAAACGTGGGTCATTCCTCCTGCGGGAAAACTTCCTGAGCCAGAATCAAAAGTAATGGTTTGCGTCGTTTTGTATCGATCACAAGAATCGCCTAAGAAAACGGTTCCGAGTAAGACGGTATTGGCTGGGCCAAAAAGATTTTCGTTGGAAGGGGTATGGGAGGAAGTTGGTGTTGCGGAATAAGCACCGGAAGGATTATAGATTCCATAAATCCCCAGCTCGGCAGTTCCCCAGCCATAAAGACAGGCGACATCAAAAGTAAAGGAATAGGTTCCTGAGCCGCTGGCCAATGGTGTATTTAATCCATTGTATAGACCTTCTCGGTAAGTCGTGCTATTGGATGGATTATTAGAAATCCAGAGTCCTGCATAATTTCCCTCTGCCGGAAGTGGCGGTAAAAATGGGCCTGCATTAAAAGCGTAAAAATCGGCTAGGCTACCAGATGCCCAGATGCTGCTAAAGCCATCTGCATTGTTGATGTCTTGATCACTGGCAGTCGGTGTTCCGATTTCGAGGTCTCCATTGGTAAAGAGGTTGCCAGGGCAAAAATCTTGTGCAAAAAGGTAGTTGGTAAAAAAGAGTAGTGCGATAAAGGTAAAGAGATTTTTCATGGTATAATTTTTTTGATTGTTTTTAAATTTGATTGTTTTCAACTGTTTAGTACGGTTTAAAAAATAAAATCCTCTTTTGAGTTTTCCATTTAATTCAAAACCACCTCATTTCTAATTCGTTAGGTATTTGATTTAAATGAAAAACGTCGGATTTATTTTTTCAACCTTACTTACAATAGACTATCGCAGCTTTTAAGAAATCTTACCCTTCTTTTAAAAAAAAAATCTAAAAAACTTGAAAAACGTCCATTTTAAAAGGCTTCCATAGCTTAAATTTTACACTACACTACCCAATTTATCACTACAAAAGGTGTTGATCTTCTCGAATCGAAACCAATCATGCAAAATTCCCCAAAGTACGGTGTCCCCTTTTTTCTTGGTTTAATCTCCCTTAAATTGTCAATCCCTCAAAAAAAATTTACCTTCATAGCAAAGCAGAACCAATGAATCTCGATAAAGACCAACAATATTTACAAGGACTAAAAAAAGGCGATCGGCGAACGATAGAAAATCTCTATGCACAATTTTCCAGACAGATTCAATTGCTGATCGAGAAAAATAATGGAGATGCCGAAGATGCCAAAGATATTTTCCAAGAAGGCCTAATGGCCATTTATGACCTCGCCAATAAAAAAGACTTTCAATTGACCTGCCCCTTCGGGGCCCTACTCTACCGAATCTGTCGCAATAAGTGGATTGATAAAATCAGAGAAAAAAATAAACGACAAGAGGTAAGATTATCGGAAGACTTGCGATCTATTGGAGAAGAAACAAAAGATGTATTGACCTTAGCCGAGGAAGCGCAGCAACAAAGCAGCATCCAGGCTCAACGTCAAACCGCCTTTCTACAACTGAGTGACCTGTGTCAACAGTTACTCAACTTTGTCAAAAAAGGAATCCCCGCAAAAGACATCGTCGACCAATTGGAATTGAATAATGTCAATACTTATTATCGACGCAAAAATGCCTGCATGGGACGCTGGAAATCTTTGGTCGTGGCTTAGTACCCAGTGTACTCAGTCCGCGGTTTCTTTTATTTTACTGACCGTAAAAATCTAAAAAAATGATTAGTGATAACGATGGCCTATTATTGGAAATGTACCTCGATGGGGCATTAGCTGGAGAAGAGTTAATGAGTTTTGAAAAAAGGCTTCAAGAAGAAACTGCTTTAGCACAGGCATTGGAAGAACGCAGTGCTTTGCATCAGTTTTTAAAGGATCAGCCGCAGCGGGAACAGGTGGAGAACATTTTACCAGAAGTGGCAAAAGCACATTTTAAACCTAGCGCTAAAATTCGTCCGCTCTGGCAAAGAAGCTCTTTTAGAATAGCGAGTATTGCAGCAGCCATTGCGCTTATTGTTTTTATTTGGCAACCTTGGCAACAAGCTTCTTTGTATGAGCAATTTGGCCAACATAAAAACTTAGCACTCGCTGAGCGCGGCACTCCCAACCTCGATCCAAGCAATATTGAAAAAGCCTTCGCCGCCAAAGAATATCAAAAGTCCATTCCTCTCCTGGAAAATTATTTACAAGCTTATCCCAATTCTATCGAAGCCAATTTATACCTCGGTATCTGTCATCTGGAAAGCAATCATTATCAAAGATCGACGGCTATTTTTAAAAGTATCGCGGAAGGAGAAAGTAGTTTTAAATATGCGGGGCTTTGGTACCTGGCTTTAACGGCGGTCAAACAAAAACAAGCAGAGCAGGCTGCTGCTTATTTGACGTTGATACCGGAGGATAGTGCTTACTTTGGACAGGCGAATGCTTTATTGGAAAAACTAAAGTAGTTTTTAATTGTTGGTGGTTTTGATTTTATAAAGCCGATCAATAAAGGCAGGTTCTCTCATTTGCAAGAGCTTTCTTTAAGCTTCCCGTCCGCTTTCGCGGTTCTCTCATTTCAAGCGCTGTCGCACTTGACCCTATCGGGATCATTCGTTCATTGCCAAAACCTCCATCATCCCTTTTGCTTTCAACAAACATTCCTCATATTCCAATTCCGGTTCCGAATCATAGACAATCGCACCTCCAACCTGAAAGGATAAATATTTGCGCTCCGCATTATACAGCAGGCTACGGATCACTACATTAAAATCAAAATCCCCCTCCGGAGTAAAATAACCAATGGCGCCAGAGTACAAACCTCGGCGACTTTCTTCATACGCTTCAATCAATTGCATGCTCATCACCTTGGGAGCCCCCGTCATCGAGCCCATCGGAAAAGCCTTGATGATAACTTCGAGCGGATGCACTTCTGGTCTTTTTTGTCCAACCACTGTAGAAATCATTTGGTATACTTGTGCAAAAGGATAGATCCCAAATAGCTCTTCCACTTGTACCGATCCTGACTGGCAGCTACGCGCCAAATCATTGCGTACCAAATCAACGATCATCACATTTTCTGCGCGATCTTTCGTGCTATGGTATAAAGCCTCCTTGAGTATTTGATCTTTCTCAGGATTTGAACTTCTACCGGTCGTTCCTTTGATGGGTTGAGAAATTATTTTGTTGCCTTCTTTTTTGATAAACCGTTCTGGACTTGCGCAAAGGACATATTGATCTTCACAACGATAGAATCCAGAAAAAGGCGCTTTGGAAATTTGATTGAGTCGTACAAAAGCTTCCCAAGGATCAAGGTCTGCAGCTTCCGCAAAAAACTCCTGACAGAAATTCAATTCATACACATCTCCTTCGATGATGTGTTGCCGAATTTTTTCTATCCGCTTTAAATAATCTGCCTTTGCAATTTTGGCTTTGACCTTGATGTTCTTTTGTAGCGAAGTATCCGCTTGCAGCGGCTTAGTATTTTCTATTTCCTCAAAAATCCTTGCAGGGTTTCTCCCCCAACTTTCAATCGTCACCTCCTCTACTCCTATTTTCAACAAATAAGTAGGTTGAAAAAAATGAAGTATTGGAAAAGCCAATCCATCGGGATGTACAGAAGATAAATCTTCTAATTCATTTTTTAAATCATAAGTCAAAAAGCCAAACAACCAATCGGGAGTTTGATCATAGAAGTGACGAAGTTGTAAAAAGGAATCGCCGGTAGACGTGGAGATTTTTATTTCTGATTGCGCGCCAGCGGCCAACAAACATTCATGACTTTGGTAGGCATTAGAATGGTGTTGATTATTGTCAAAAAAGGCAATTTTTTCAAATGACCTGGCCCATTGGAGTGCCTGTGCCTTAAAGTCCTTAAGGTGGCGAATGGCGTAGGTGGCCTTTTGTTTTGACAGTATGCTTGGCTTCATGCTCTGGTTTGCGCTTATTGCGAAGGTAAAGTTAAGTAAACTTATCTATTAGACGCAAAAAGAAAGCTGTAGACACTTTGCCCACAGCTTTCTTTCCGACCTAAAAAAAGGTTGTTCTATAAAATTTTGATTTCAACTCTTTGGTTAGTCTCTCTACCTCTGGCATGATCATTATTAGAAATCGGTTGTTCTTTTCCATACCCTTTGTAGACGATTCGAGAGCTAGGAACTCCTTTGTTTTTTAAATAATCTGCTACGGCCTTTGCTCTATTTTCAGAAAGTTGATTACAAACTTTTTCATGGCATCGATTATTGGTGTGTCCTCCAACTTCGATTTTCACATGAGTGTTGAGCAATAGATAGCTGGCAAATTCATCCAAGGCAGAATAAGCTTCCGATTTTATCACATAAGAATCTATGGCAAAACGCAGATTACTAATTCGTATTTTTTGACCTGATTTTACTTCCTTTTCTAATTCAGGATTTTCATCATACCTTGGTTTTGGTGCAGGATTAGTGCTTACCACAGGAGGAGGATCTGGTGGCGTATTGGTAACCTTAGGAGTATAAACGACAACCGCTTCATCTTGATGAGTACCATTGGTATTCGAGGCTTTTATTCTAAAATTATTCTCTCCTTTTTGCAGTAAAATATTCGACTTAAATGATCCCGTTTTTGGATCGTAGCTAAATTTATGTCCACTACCATTCACAGAAAAAGTCAAACCACTTTTGTTGAACACATTTTCGATTGTAGCTTCTACCAAAAAAGTATTGTCATGGGATTTACGGCCACTGCGCTGTGGATTGAGAATTTTTACGAGCGGAGCTTCCGCTCCAGGGAGTGGTTCGGAAGGTTTATCGATGGGCACTTCAAAAATGGAAGTGGCATTATCGATTAAGACATTTCCACGATAAGGGATTGGAACGGGTGTTTTCCAATAAGCTTCAATACGAATAAAAGTATGGTCCTTTTTGGGTTCAAATCTAAATTGATATTGCTTCCAATCGCTATGAGAGATCACCTTGGATTCATCCAATAATTCTCCTTGATTACAATAGCCATTTCCTCCCCAGATCTTGATCTTTACGGGTGTATTATAATTAGACAATTCCTCTGAGCCCTTTTTCGCCGGACTCATATAAACAGGCGATTGTGCCAAATGCAAACCAAAGGAGTAAGCTTTTCCTTTTTTTAATGGCTTGGATAGTCGTTGTCCTATGGCTTCATAGGTTTCATTAGAACGAACCACTAAGCCCAAATAGGTTTTGCCATCATGGGCAGGAGTAGACACCTCAAAGAAATATTTTTCTGGAGGAACAGCGGGATGAATATCTGGTGCAGATTCGCCAGCGATTCCACAATCATACCATCGAGAAGGACCTCTCCCTTCAACTGCTCCTGCTCGTGGATAATCTTCAAAAGAAGGGTTCTGAAGTTGAATCACAACCATCTCCTGACAGAATCCTTCAGCAGATAACAACAACAGGGTGAGTAAAAAAGTGATATTCAATTGGTACTTATACATAATTCGAATCAGATTTGTAACAGCTAACTAAGAGTTCAACGTTAACAATAATTTACTTTTTACGGTATTTTTTTAGATAAACGTTTCTTTTGAGCTTTCAGCTAACCTTTATCTTTAAACGTTTGGTCATCTGGTTTTTGTTATGGGAGGAGCAAGAAATTTAATACATAAATATAAAAAACCAAAGGTTTAAGGTTTCATTAACGAATCCTTAAACCTTTGCCTTTAGAAAAATAAGCCGGATGCACTATCCAAATGCATTCAATCCCGTAACATCCATTCCTGTGATCAACAAGTGAATATCGTGGGTTCCTTCATAGGTTAGCACCGTTTCCAGGTTCATCATATGTCTCATGAGTGGGTATTCATTGGTAATCCCCATACCTCCATGAATTTGTCGAGCTTCCCGGGCGATTTCTAATGCCATGTGTACATTGTTTCTTTTGGCCATAGAGATTTGAGCAGGTGTTGCTTTTCCTTCATTTGCCAAAGTACCTAATCGCCATGCCAGTAATTGAGCTTTGGTCAATTCTGTAACCATCTCTGCCAATTTCTTTTGAGTCAATTGAAACTGACCGATAGGCTTCCCAAATTGGATACGCTCCTTAGAGTAACGCAAAGCAGAATCATAGCAATCCATCGCTGCACCAATAGCTCCCCAAGCGATTCCATAACGCGCTTTTGACAAACAACTCAAAGGCCCTTTCAAACCTTTTACATTAGGTAAAATATTAGCTTTTGGTACTCGTACATCTTCAAAAACCAATTCGCCGGTAATTGATGCTCGCAAAGACCATTTTCCATGAATCTCTGGTGCAGAAAAACCAGGCATGTCTTTTTCTACGATCACTCCTCGTACGATACCTTCCTCATCCTTGGCCCAAACCACTGCGATATCTGCCAAAGGAGAATTGGTAATCCACATCTTGGCACCATTCAAAATATAATGATCTCCATCTTCTTTAATATTTGTGATCATCCCGTTTGGATTAGAACCATGATCCGGCTCTGTCAAACCAAAACAACCAATGAGATCACCACTTGCTAATTTGGGAAGGTACTTCAATCGCTGCTCTTCTGAACCAAACTTATAAATCGGATACATCACTAAAGAACCTTGTACAGAAGCCATGGAACGAATTCCGGAGTCCCCTCTTTCTAATTCTTGCATGATGATTCCATAAGCAATCTCATCCATTCCTCCGCAGCCATATTTGGCAGGAAGACTTGGTCCGTAAGCACCGATTTCTGCCAAACCTTTAAAAAGGTGTCGAGGACATTCTGCTCGGTTGGCGTAATCTTCAATAATTGGACTTACTTCTTTTTTTACCCAATCTCTAACCGCATCCCGCGCTAAGAGATGATCATCATTAAGCAGCTCGTCTATATTGTAATAATCGTGCCCTTGAAAACGGTCTTCTTTCGCTCCTTTATTCGAAGTACTTACTGCATCTGCAGTTTTTCCGTTATTTTGCATATCAAAATTAATTTTTTCCTGAAAGCAGGTCTATTTGGTTAATATCTGGCATTCGATCCAGAAGTAAAATTTCCTCAAAAGTACGCATTTCTCAACAATTCTGCTATTCTTATAGCAAGTTGCGACAGTAATCTGACATTGGATTAGCGTTTACTCTAAAGTCGTTTTTACCGTAGTAAATTATTTAGAATCAACTCTAGTATACGGCATTTTATGTACTTTTGATACTCGTATTTATCTCAAATTATTCAGAGGGCGTATAAAAAATAAAACTCATGGGTCTTATCGCATTAGAAGGAATGCAATTTCACGCTTATCATGGTGTCTATGGAGAAGAACAGTTGGCCGGCAACAACTTCACATTGGATGTTTATATCCATACCTCTTTTGATCAGGCCGCAGCGGAAGATGATTTGGAAGGTACCATCAATTATGAAACGGTTTTTCTAATTTGCCAAAATGTAATGCGGGAGAAAACCCAATTACTGGAAACCATTGCTCAAAGAATCATTGACAAATTAAAGCACCAATTTAATACGATACAAGAGGTATCGGTTCGGGTGCGCAAGGAAAATCCGCTTCCTGGAGATCGGGTTGGTTCTGCTTATATCGAATTGGAGGATAGTTTTGTCTCTCAATGTCCGCGATGTGGAAGACCTTTTATTTGCTATAACGATGAAAACTGCTGGTGCCAGCAAGAACAGGTTTTACCCCAAACTCAGGGGGTTTTACGTCAAAAATACAAAGGTTGTTTGTGCCAAAACTGCCTAAAAGAGTTTGCAGCATAAGGCTTATGCTAAGCTATACTTCTGATAGAATCAGCGGTATCTAGGAGAATTTTTAACGCATTTTCAATTTTTTATCATTTTTATAACAACCTTGGAAGCCTATTCTTACGTTACCTCCTTGGAGGGATACAGTCCCAATAAAGAATACACAAGTAGTTGAATACTTTAGAACAAAGATATTGAATCAGCATTTCAAAGTTTATGTTCACTACTTCATCCGATTTCATCATAAAAATTAAAAGGAATGTTTAAAAAACTCGCAATTCTACTCGTCGCGTTTCAATTGACCGCCTGTACAGAGCTGCAAAATATAGCAGGAGATGTACTTTCTAGTGGCGAACTATCTAGCCTCGAAATAGGCAATGGTTTGAAAGAAGCACTTAATATTGGCATTAGCAAAGGTTCGGATCGACTCTCTGTAAAAGATGGTTTCTTGAAAAGTGCTTACAAGATTTTACTTCCACCAGAAGTACAAAAGGTAACTCAACGCTTGAGCGGAATCCCAGGATTCGGTCAGGCAGAAGCCAAAATGCTCGAATTACTCAACCGGGCAGCGGAAGATGCTGCGACGGAGGCGAAGCCTATTTTTGTCAAAGCCATTAAGGAAATGACTTTCCAGGATGCTACTTCTATTTTGATGGGAGAAAAAAATGCGGCGAGCCAGTACCTACATAGAAAAACCTATTCTTCTTTGGAAGCCGCTTTCCAACCTAAAGTAAAAACATCTTTGGATAGAGTAAAGGCTACGGAATATTGGAACAAAGCTGCCAATACTTACAATAAGATTCCATTGGTGACCAAGGTCAATCCCGACATTGACAAATATGTTACGAGCAAGGCGCTTGTTGGTTTATTTGGAATGGTGACGAAGGAAGAGCTACAGATTAGAAATAATGTTGGATCTCGAACCAGTGATTTATTGAAAAAAGTATTTGCGAAGCAAGACAATCGCTAAGGATTTTTTCATTACTTCGTACACAATCGAACGTCAATCAATATTGAATATCCGATATTCAATATTGATTGACCTACTCCATCCCTCCCGTCAGCTTCTGTACAATTTTAAACTCACTCAAAAAAGTTTTGGCTACTACCCGAAATACGGTGTAAGAAGGAATTGCCAATACCATCCCAACGATTCCATTGATTTGTGCGCCCATCAGAATGATGATAAAAATTTCGAGCGGATGTGCCATGACACTATTCGAAAAAATATAAGGCTGCAGGATAAAATTATCGAGCATCTGTAGAATTGCAAAAACAGAGGATACTCGCAAAAGCAAGGGCACCATTTGGTTGTAAAAGTCTAAATCAGGATTTGAAGACAAGGTGATAAACATCCCAAACATGGCTCCCATAAAAGGTCCCAAATAAGGCACGACATTGATCAAGCCTGCAAAAAATCCAATCAATAAGGCATTCTTTATTCCAAGCAAACTCAAGGCTGCGGATACGAAAAGCGTAATGATCGTTATTTGTAAAACAATCCCTCCAAAATAGCGAGTCAACAAACGGGTGATACTCTCAATCCCTCGATGAATTTCGTTTTCGTATTGAGGAGGCGATATCGCCACAATAAAGCGATCAAAAAGACCTTGTTCTTTGAGAAAGAAAAAAAGAATAAAGACGATGGAGAAAATGGCAAAAAGTAAATTTCCAGCAGCTCCAAGAAGGGAACTAAAAAAATTTCCCAACATAGAGGGTTGAATCCAATTAGAGGTGGCTTCTAAAAATTGATCCGAAGCCGTCATCCCATCAGCGATTAAACCCAAACCTCTCATCCATTCCGTCAATTGATTGAACGGAACTTCCAGCGTCTCACTGATTGCTCCATAATCTACCTCCGCCAGATAACGCGCTTGTTCAATAATCAAAGGCACAAACATCCAGATCAGCAAACCGGAAATCAAAAAATAAGTCAAGATCGTCAACAAAGCAGCTGTTGCGGAGCCTGGTTGAAAACGGCCTATTTTAATTTTATTTTGGAAAAAATACATCAAGGGTTGTCCAATCATAGACAACACCCAGGCGACCAATACATAACCCACTATATCACTAAAGAAATAAACGATCGCAGCGATGATGACTAAACCAACGAATAAAGCAATATATCGACTATTGATTTTCATGGTATTGGTTTTTTATTAACCTTGCCCTTTTTCCAGTAATGGTTCTAGCACTTTCCAAATGGTTTCTGCCACAATTTTATGGCCTTCCGCTGTTGGATGTATCCCATCTTTCTGATTCAATGCTGCCACTCCTCCTACTTTGTCTAGTAAAAACGGAATCAGCGCAAGATCGTATTCCTTAGCTAAACGCGAATAGTTCTCTCTAAATTCTTTGGTAAATGCAGCACCCATATTTGGAGGAGCTTCCATTCCAGCCAAAACGATGGTAATATTTTCATCTTTGGCCTTTACTTTCTCGATGATTGATTTTAGATTTTTATACGAATCCGCAGGATCTATTCCTCGCAATCCATCATTCCCTCCCAATTCCAGAATAAAGATATCAATGGCTTGTTGCTCTAAAATCCAATCTACTCTACTATTTCCTCCAGCCGTTGTTTCGCCACTCAACCCAGCATTTATCGTGCGGTAAGGCCATTTCATTTCTTCCATTTTTTGCTGAATCAAACCTTCAAAACCTTCCGAAGGGTCTAGGCCATAGGCTGCGGTAAGGCTATTTCCGAAAAAGAGGACGTGCTTGAGGGCCGTTTTTGCTGCTTGCGGTTTTTCTGCCGTTTCCAATTTAGGAGCGGCCGAAGGTGTATTTTTCGGGCTACTTTCTCCGCCACAAGACCAGATAAGTAGGCTAAAAAAGAGAAGACTGATGGTAATTTTTTTCATAATTAGGAGAACCTCTTGATTAATTGGAAGGTCTTTGGCAAATATACTCTCTTGTAGCTATTATTATAAAGCAATTCCACGCAAATCTCCTATCTTTGGACGAACAAACATAGATTTGTTTGAAAAGACCTAATAGCCTTCTCCAACAAATCAAAAGCCAAACAGAAGAAAAGTAATTTATGGATATTTCGGTAATAATTCCGGCTTATAATGAGGAAGCAAATATTCAAATGCTCTATGATCGACTAAGTGCGGTACTCCGCCAAATGCAGTTAGATTATGAGCTGATATTTGTCAATGATGGTAGTCAAGATAAAACCATCGCCCTGATAAAAAATCTTTCCGCCAAAGTCCCGGAAGTAAAATATATTGATTTTAGTCGCAATTTTGGACATCAGATAGCGGTTACCGCTGGATTGGATCGAGCCAAGGGCGAAGCTATTGTGATCATCGATGCAGACTTGCAGGATCCTCCTGAGCTGATTGTCGATATGTACAAAAAGATGAAAGAGGGTTTTGAGGTCGTTTATGCCAAAAGGGCGAAGCGAAAAGGAGAAAGCTGGCTAAAGCTTTGGACAGCAGGTGCTTTTTATAAAATTTTGTCAAACATAACTTCCATTTCCATTCCCGTAGATACTGGTGATTTTAGGATTGTAGATCGAAAGATCGTAGATATCCTCAAACAAATGCCAGAGCGAAACAAATTTTTGAGAGGACAGATTTCCTGGGTTGGTTTTAATCAAACTTTTATTGAGTACGAGCGACAAGAACGCAATGCCGGTGAAACGGGCTATACTTATCGAAAAATGCTTCATTTCGCCTTAGACGGGATTACGGGTTTTTCGGACCTGCCAATGAAGATTGTGACTTATTTTGGTTTTATCGTTTCTGGTTTTGCCTTTTTTGTGATGGTTTATGCCTTGTATTCTCGATACATTTGGGAAGATTATCAACCAGGCTGGACCTCCCTGATGATTAGTATACTTTTTATCGGAGGCATTCAGATGATTGCCATTGGGATCATTGGAGAATACTTGAGTAGAATGAATCACAATATTCGCCAAAGACCCTTATATATCGTTAAAGATACCAATATGGAAGAAAGGGTAGACTAATCCGAGAATCCGGCCTGATTCTTGGATTGTTTAGGTGGATTCTAAAACTTTTTTCCATTTTCCTAGTATACTTAGAAGATTGTGACTTGGAAAGATGGAATTCAACCTAATAAAAAGGAAAATTTATTACCATGGCTAAGCCAAGAAAAATAATTCTTGCAGAAGATAATCCTGCCGATGCTCAACGAGTGAAGCAAGCCTTTTCCTCTGTCAGTATCCCTTTAGAAGTAACTCATGTCCTCGACGGCCAAGAATTGCTTAATTTTTTACGTACAGAATACCTCGATAATATTGCATTGGTACTTTTGGATTTAAATATGCCAAAGGTCGGGGGAATTGATGTACTAAAAATCATGTATCATGATGATGAGTTGAAAAAACTACCTGTTATTGTTTTTTCTTCTTCACCGCAGAAAGAAGATGTATTGGAATGCTATGAATATGGCGCCAATGCTTATGTCTGTAAGCCTGATGATATTGATGAATTTCAAAAAACCATCAATGCGATTGCTAATTTCTGGGGAGAAATCAATGTTTTGCCCAGCTATAATGGCCACGAAGTCCACTAAAACAGCTTCTCCTAATTTGCGCTTTTCGAGGGGCGGAGAAATGTCTCTCCGCTGTTAGAATCCTTTTAGGAAATCAATATTTCGCTTTAGACCTTTGTACTTCGTTCTCTTCACTGCCGAATGTCGGAATACCTCCCGAAATACTTCCTCCGTAATTTCTTCCCAATCGCCCTTAGTCATTCCCAATAAATCTGGGTGTGGATCAAAAGCTGGTTCCTGATGAGCTTTGGCAAAACGATTCCAAGGACAAACCTCCTGACAAATATCGCAACCAAATGCCCAGTTCTCAAATTTCCCCTGATAGTCTTCAGGAATGGCTTCTTTCAATTCTATGGTAAAATAGGAGATGCATTTACTTCCATCCACCCAATATCCATCATCCGCTATCGCTTCCGTTGGACAGGCATCGATACATCGTCTGCATGTGCCGCAATAATCTTTGATTGGGCCATCATATTCTAGCTCTAAATCAATAATCAACTCTGCCAAAAAGAAATAGGATCCCTGTTTAGGGTGGATTAGCAAAGTATTTTTTCCTACCCAACCTGTTCCTGCTCGCTTCGCCCAATCCCTTTCTAAGACCGGAGCGGAATCTACAAAACAACGCCCATCTACCTCTCCTATTTTTTCCTGGATAAACTGTAAGAGTGTTTTTAATTTTCGCTTGATTACAAAATGGTAATCCTCTCCATAAGCATACTTGGCAATCTTTGGTGCATCTTCATCCGACTGGCCTTCTTCGGGAAAATAATTATACATCAAGCTTAGTACTGATTTTGCACCAGGCACCAATAGTGTTGGGTCTACTCGTTTGTCAAAATGATTTTCCATATAAGACATCCGACCCTGCATTCCATTTTTCAACCAAGCTTCTAGTCGTCGAGCCTCTTCGTCCATATACTCCGCCTTCGCGATTCCCACAAAATCAAAACCCAATCGATGAGCTTCCATTTTGAGGAGATGAGTATATTCAGCTTTGGTCATAGGATAAATTTACAGTACTACCTTTAAGGGATTATAAAATTTGAAGCTTCGCAAATTTCAACATAATTCTTCTCTCTGGATCATCGATACCTTGAAAGAAAATCGTAGCTACGCGACTATCAGCAGCACCATCAATAGTGGTCACTTTGCCTTCTCCAAATTTCAGATGCAGGACTTTCATTCCTTCTTTGATTTCAGAACTTGGGTGTGGTTTAAAAGTTGCCGGATCTGCTCTCAAGACAGGAGCCGTTGGTCTTACCCTTTTAAAATTACCTTTGATTCCAGAATTAAGCGGAGTAGCATTGCGCTCCTGGGTTTTATTCCTGTTGCTAATTGGATTGGCGATCTCTAAATGTTTGGGAGATATTTCTTGTAAGAACCGGCTGGGGTCATTATAACGCATTTGGCCAAACTGGTATCTGCTATTAGCAAAGGTTAAAGTTAGAAATTGCTCTGCCCTGGTGATTGCGACATAAAACAATCTCCGTTCTTCATCCAATTGTTCGGCAGAATCCATCGACATAAAAGAGGGAAATAATTTATCTTCTAATCCAACGACAAATACGGATTTGAATTCCAATCCTTTAGCCGAGTGAACCGACATTAATGTGACATAATCTTCTGTATCGTCTTCATTATCTAGCGCCGTATGCAAGGCAATATTCTGCAAATAACTAGATAAGGTTTTGTCCGGCAGTGTGGCTTCATCAATGATTTCATCATTCTCTACAAAGTCTTTGATACCATCCAATAGACTATTGATATTTTCCATTCTGCCCATTCCTTCCACCGAATTATCTGCTTTCAGCAAAGCAAGAATTCCACTTTGTCTCGCCACTAAGGTGGCCAGTTCATAGGCATTAGCACCATCTGTTTTTTTGGTAAAAGCGCCGATCATATTTCTAAAATCACCTATAGCATTCGTCGCTCTTTTTGACAAACTAACTTGCCCCATGGCTTCCCACATGGTGATTCCATTTTGGGCAGCGAGCAAACTTATTTTATCAATGGAAGAAGCCCCAATACCTCTCTTAGGATAATTGATGACTCGTCGAAGCGCCTCTTCATCTCTTGGATTAACGATTAATCGGAGGTAGGCAATCAAATCTTTGACTTCCTTTCTTTGATAAAAAGAGAGCCCGCCATAAACCTTGTACAGTATATTATATCTTCTCAATGATTCTTCAAAAACTCTCGATTGAGAATTCGTTCGGTAAAGAATAGCGATCTCGCTGTTCTTTAGGTGATAGCGATTTTTTTGTTCTACGATGGTGTCGGCCACTCGTTTTCCTTCTTCGCCGTCTGTTACACTTTTAATTACTCTGATTCTTTCTCCCTCTCCTTTATCCGACCAAATTTCTTTGGGGATTTGCTTGGAGTTATGAGTAATCACTTCATTGGCGGCTTGAACGATGTGGTCTGTAGAACGGTAATTTTGTTCTAGTTTATAAATACCAATATTGTATTTTTTAAATTCTTTTTCAAAGTCCAGAATGTTTTCAATCGTTGCCCCACGGAAAGCATAAATACTTTGCGCATCATCTCCGACTACACAAATATTTTTGGATCGAGTCTGATCAGGTTCTCCTTTTTCATTTCTATAATCCACTAATTTTCTGATGATCGAATACTGCAAAAAGTTAGTATCCTGAAACTCATCTACTAAGATATATTTAAATCGATCTTGATATTTCTGTAGTACATTATCAGGATTTTGATAGAGCAATCGAAAGAGTTGAAAAAGCAAATCGTCAAAATCCATTGCTCCAGCGGTACGACATCTTTTTACATATTGCTCATAGATGAGGTGTAAATGAGGTCGCTTAGAAGCCTTATCCTGTTGCATCAATTCGCTATCTTCTCGATAAGCCTTTGGAGTGATGAGATTACTTTTGGCGGAAGAGATTCTATTTTTGATCGCATTGGCAACATAAACATTCTTATCGAGGTTCATGTTTTTGATAATCGTCTTTAAGACGTTTTTAGAATCCTCTGTATCGTAAATTGTAAAATTCGTTGGATAGCCGATTTTATCTGCTTCAACTCTTAGTATCCTGGCAAAAATCGAGTGAAAGGTTCCCGCCCAAACTTGATTGGCTTTATTCCCAACGACCTTGGATATCCTTTCTTTCATTTCCCTTGCCGCCTTATTCGTAAAAGTCAGGGATAGAATTTCCCAAGGCGCTGCACCTTCTTCAATAAGGTGTGCAATTCGATAGGTCAGTACTCGGGTTTTACCAGAGCCCGGTCCGGCAATAACCAAGACTGGTCCTTCTGTATGCAATACCGCTTTTCGTTGTACTTCGTTTAATTCCTTAAGATAGGATTTCATCCGTTCGTTTTTATAGAAGTTGTTTTAAAGGATAAAAACCCTCACCAACAACAATGGTCTGTTTACAAATATCCTTCTAGCTAGGATTTACATTTGATACTGAATCCTAATTATTTTAATTCTCTTTTGCTTCCAAAGCCTCCCAATACTCTACCGCACGACGGGTATGTGGAATACAAATAGAACCACCTACCAAATTAGCTATAGCAAATACTTCAAAAAGTTCTTCCTTACTCACGCCCAATTCATAACAACTTCCCAAGTGGTAACTAATACAGTCATCACAACGCAAAACCATCGAAGCGACTAAACCCATTAATTCCTTTGTTTTACCAGAAAGAGCGCCGTCTTGATAAGCATTGGTATCGAGGTTAAAAAAACGTTTGAGTACTTTATTATCCTGAGAAAGAATCTTTTCATTCATCTTTTCCCGGTAAGTATTAAATTCTTCCACTTTTGACATAATTCATATTTTTTTGATGAAGTTGTTTAAGAATTGCTGCTTGTAGTGAAAAATAGAGATTTGAAGCAAGGTTGATTCTTTTTTTGAGGGCATAGCCGAGCTACGGCCGATAAAAAAGAAGCCTGCCCCTTACAAGCTAAGGGGAAAAGATTGCTTTA
>CALLVY010000808.1 GCA_938015925.1 uncultured Saprospiraceae bacterium | reverse complement strand
GCTTACTACCTTTTTAGGTAATTCGAAGGTTACCTTACAGACAGGCTTTGATTTGGAAAATTGCTTTTTTAAACCCATTTTTTTTTATTAATTTTAGGTTTGATAAAATAATTAGGAACTTTAAGAAAGTTTGATCTTCGTGGGATCAAACTTTTTTTTGTGTTTACGTCAATTGGATACTATCCAAAAATCGCCGCAAAGGTACAAAACTTTGAATAATAAGTGCTTGATTTATAATATGTTTTGCACTTATTTCAAAAAAATAAACCTTTAATATATTATATATAATTATAATGGGTTAACGTAAGAGAAGGAAGAATGTTGCGAGACCGTCTTGGATGTGAATTTGACGAAAAACTTATGAGGGCGAAGCAAACAAAAAAAAGAACCCCATTTTTATTGAATCTCTTGTTCTTTTAAGATTTCTAAAATAGCAGCGGAGCGATTGCTTTTAAAACCTTTTTCCTCTTTCGCCAATTCCTGCAATAAGGCCTTGGCTTCTTCGCTAGCTCCGATTTTTAGATAGGCCAAAGCGAGGTACCAACGAGCCTGTGGGACAAAACTACCTTGCTTACTTTCCACAATACTACTCAAGTTGATTAAGGCATCGGTATTCTTATCGCTTGCCAGTTGAGCGACGCTCTGGTAAAAAAATAAATCCTCATTGGGATTGCTTTTAAGAATAGAGTCGATGGAGTCGATGGCGGATAGGTAGTCTTTTTCTTGATACAATTGCAGGGCTTTTTGTTCAGGACTTTGGGCACTTGTTCCGATATTCGTTTCGCTCGGGAAAAGTAAATTGGGATAGGCTTCGAAATTGGCGGCGTAGAGATCTTCGGCAGAATACTGCTCTTCAGGGCTTGGAGGGAGCGAGAAAAATAAAAATAAAACGCCAATCAGGATTGCAGCAATGATGCCCAACCAAAGCAAGGGTGATTTTCTTTTGTTTGGAGTGGCGTCGGAATGGAGGTTTGCTTCTTCTGGTGTGGGCATAATTAATGTCAGTAAAAATGATTATAAAAACAGGTACAAAGCTGTAGGTCAAATTCCTAAGGATCTTTCTCTCTCAATGACTTGATTGTAAAATTAGACCTCTTCGAGGAAAAAACAATTTTTTTCAATTGATTTTGAAGTATATTTAGCCACTTGGTCGAATTGCAGCTTTGTAAATTTTCTTTTTTAATAGCCAGATACTTTGTAGACTCCTATTTACCACTAAATTTGCGCACGCAATCTTATTGCTTCACCAAACATCAAAACTTATTTTGTTTTCTATTTTTAAAAAAAAGCCTGCTGATTTTTCCTTCCTGGCTGTGGATATGCACTCCCATTTAATTCCAGGGATTGATGACGGTGCCAAAACACCGGAAGAGGCGATCCGATTGATTCAGCGATTGGTGGATATGGGGTTTCAGAAAGTTATTACGACTCCCCATATCATGAGTGAACACTATCAGAATTCTCCGGCGATCATACGAGCTGGATTGACCAATTTAAAATATGAATTGTCAAAAACAGAAATAAAGATTGAAATAGAAGCCGCAGCGGAATATTTTGTCGATGATTTTTTTGTAGAATTATTAGAACGCGATGGCGAATTATTGACCTTCTCGGGGAAGCATATCCTCATCGAAACGTCCACCTTTTCCGAACCTCGCAATCTCTTTGATTCCATTTTTAAATTGAAAACTCGTGGCTATCAACCGATCTTAGCGCACCCGGAACGCTACCTTTATTATGGAAAACAATTTGAGCAATTCGAAAGAATGAAATCTTTGGGTTGTGAACTGCAAGTCAATCTCTTGTCTTTGGCAGGGCATTATGGTCCGGAGCAAAAAAAATTGGGATTGAAATTATTGAAAGCAGGAATGGTCGATTATCTGGGTACCGATTTGCATAGGGCTGATCATGCGAAAAGATTGGAAATGGATATGGATCGTAAGACTATGAAATTATTGAAAGGGATGACTTTTAAGAATGCGGATTTGTTGAAAACTATCTAAGGGCTAAGCTTCCAGGCACTCTTCTAATTTCTTTGCCAAACCACCCACCTCCGGTTCTTCAAATAAACTAATGTGATGCCCCGGTACCACATGCACTTCCAAGCTATCCGATAATTTTTCCCACTGCGTCAAATGAAATTCCTTATCCTTGCGATCCTGAAATTCCTGACTACGGATAAAAGTAATTTTCCCCGGATAAGCCTGCCAATGATATTTGGCATACAAGCCATTGAGCGAATCGATGGTGCGTCTTAAATTGCGTTCCGACTCACTTTCTTCCGCCACCGCCGCATTGCTTTCTTGTCTGGACTGCGCCCATTTGCTACGAACCTTTTGCTGGATTCTTTTAAAATCTCCTCTTTTGATCAAGTCAAAAAAGCGAGAAAAAGTTTTGCTTTTTCCACTCGCATCATTGCCAAATAAATGCAAAGGCCCCGAATCAATAATGGCCAAAAGCGCAAGGCTTTCTCCCATCTCTCGCAATTGCTTCGCCATTTCCAAAGCCACCGCATTGCTAAAGCAAGTTCCCAAAATTCGATAAGGCCCTTCTGACTGAACGAGGCGTATTTCTTTTAAATAATGACTCGCCATTTCTTCAATGCTTTGATGAAAATCATCTTGCCCATCTAGTCCCACCGGTTGCAAGCTGTAAACGGGTTGCTCTTCTCCGAGGTGTTGGGTGAGTGCTTGATAGAAAAAGACATGGGCGCCTCCACCGTGTAGGCAAAACAAAGGCGGCTTACTGCCGTTTGCCCGCATGGGTACCAGTGATTTGTAATCGGTCGAAATGGATGCTTCTTTAGTCAATAAACCAGCGAGCTGCGTGATCGTAGGATACTTGAGTAGCTGAGCAGGGGAGATGACTTCGCCAAAGTTTTTTTCTATTTGTGCAAAAAGTTGAATGGCTAAAAGGGAGCGACCACCAATATGAAAGAAATTATATGCTACGCCAATTTTCGAACGATTAAATAAGTTTTCCCAAATTTTAGCCAATTGGAATTCTGTTTCATTGCGCGGAGCGATATAGCTGGAGGAGGCAATGGGATTGGCCATAGCTGCTACGCGACTGGCCAATGGTTTTGGATTGGTACGAATGCTTTGTAGAATGGTATCCAATTTGGTCGCCGCACTTAGTTTCGGTGTATTCGTCAAGAGCTGATGAAATTCCGTTTTTATCCAATCCAAATCTTCAGTGGTCAAAGCTTCCGTTTGATACCTAAAATCAATTTTAATTTGATCCAATGGATTGATCCGAATGGTTAAAGGATAGGTAGAAGAAAATTCCCCTTGAAACTTATCTACGGATAAATCTCCAACTTGTAATCCGTTTTTTAAAAAATTGCCATACACAAAAAGAACATCGAATAAAGCCAAATGTCCCGGCCATTTTATCTGATTGCGAATTTGATCCAGCGTCGTATTTTCATGCTGTCCGATCAAACCTTGTTTCTTTTGCAGAGCTTTCAACCAATCGCCAATCGCCCCTTCTTGCGAAAGGATAAAACGATTGGGCAAAACATTCATAAATAATCCACTGATGGATTCGATGCCTGGATAATTGGAGAAACGTCCCGAAAGGGTCAAGCCAAAAACAACATCTCGGCTATTAAAATAAGTACCTAATAAAAGCGCCCAGACTCCCTGGAAAAAAGTACTGCTGCTGATTTGATTTTGTTGACAAAATCGGGCAATAGCACTGCTTTCTTCTCGAGTCAATTCGAGAAAATCATCTTGGTATAAATCTGCTTTTTCAGTAGTGTCTTGGCTGCTTAGGAATAATTGAGGCTTTTGGAATTGTTCCAATTGGGTGTTCCAAAAATCGGCTGTTTTAGTGCGGTCTTGTTCGCTTTGCCATTGCAGGTAATCTGGGAAAGAAGAAAGTGCTGGAAGAATTAAAGATTCCTTTTTTTGGATGGCTGCATAATAGGCCAATGTATCTTTTAAAATAATGCCACAAGACCAACCGTCCAAAAAGATATGATGACAGGACCAACGCAAGATCCATTCTTCTTGCTCCCATTGAATCAAATTCATCCGGGAAGTCGGAGATTGGTAAAGATCAATGCCTTTGTTTTCTTCCTCTTGGCGAATGGTATTTAGCGTGGCTGTTTTTTCTGATAGCGGTTGATCGACTAAGATATGTTGTATCCAATCCAGTTTACTTTCCGGTAGAATGATTTGCTCTACTGCTTTTCCTTTTTCGCTCTGCAAATGAGTACGCATCGCGGCATGTCGCTGTACACTTTGCTGCCAGGCTTTTTGGAATTCAACCCAATGAATATTTCCCGTAAGGGTAAATTCCAAATGGAGTACCCCTTGATCCTGTGCGGAGAATTCGCTATTGAATAAAAATGCTTTTTGTAAATCGGATAGGGGATGAGCTATGGGTTCCTGAGTTGGTGCTGGAATGTTTACACTAATAGGAGGATTCGAAATGCTTTGATCTTTTACTTGACGCGCAAGAGATTCAATCGTTTGGTATGCAAAAATTTGATTGGGTTCTAT
>CALLVY010000807.1 GCA_938015925.1 uncultured Saprospiraceae bacterium | reverse complement strand
CACCTGGGAAGAAACCACCAAAGGCGACTTATTGGAAATTGCCGGATTGTGCAATAGCGATCAGATCAAAGAATTGCAACCTATTTTCACTTTAAAAAACAAAGACCGTTTGCCTAGAAAAGTCGAAGCCAATTGGATGCGGAGGATGGAAAATGATTTTACGGATTCGGAAGAAATGATTATCGTGTTTCGGGATTCTTATACGACGGCATTGCTTCCTTTTATTGCTTTACACTTTCGGCAATCGAATTTTATTTGGTCGGATTACGATCAAAAATTTGTGGATGATATGAAGCCGGATGTGGTTTTGGTGGGGAAGGTGGAGCGGTATTTTTAGAAAAAAAGACGAACACTAAAAAGACAATCGTGTTTTGCTTCCTCTTTATAGAAGTTATAAATTTCTTGATAATCTGCCAAACAGAACAAAAGCGCCACTCAGAAATCTCCAAGTACGCTTTTATCCAATCTCTTCTAGCTTATTTTTATTTCCTCAAATACAGATATCCTTTACCCAATTCCGTATCCGTACATTCTTCATAATAAGTAATCTCTATATCCATACTGGTATTTTCTGGATTGCTCCGACCATAGGCAAAACCTTGTACGTCCCAACAGTCTGAAAGGTGTCTGAAAACGCCGCAGTCATCAGGCAAGGAAAAAGGGTCGATTTCAAAAGAAATTTCTACGGAACCATCTGGTAGTTTTTCATACTTGACTTTCCTTGGCTCCAAACAGACACCAGGAGGAAGAATAAAACGATCTCCATATTCACCTCTTGAGATTTTTCCAAAAGCAGGAAAACAATGAAGGCTGGGGTTCATACAATGATTGGTATCCGCTTCCACCCGATAAACATATTCTCCTTTAGGAATACAATCTTTGTTTGCTCCATCATCCAGATAATAATTCCCTTCTGGACAATAACACTTTCCGTCTCTTAATACAAAATTACCAGTATAGCCATAAGCGCTAGAACATTCGGGAAGTCCACCTGCTTCTTTTTTTCCACAAGCGCAGAGAAATAAAAACAAAAATAGACCCAACAAATAATTAAATTCTTTTTTCATTTTCATTAATTCTTAAGATTGAAAAATTTGATCGTTTTATAAGTATCCGCTGTTTTGATTCGGGCTAAGTACATGCCACTAAGGTGATTGCTCAAGAGGGCGGCTAGTTTTTCTTCGATCGCTACGGTTGAACTCCAATACATTGTTAGGTGAATATTCTGTTAAAGTCTCCTCCTCCGTTTTCTGTTTTTACTTTTCTTGCCCTTCCCTCTCAAAGCCCGTGCTGCCTTCTCCTTTTGATACCCAAATAGTGTCATCCCCATTCCCGCAGATAAAAACCAACCCGTACCATCCGAGTACCATTCGCCCCTAGGTTGTTCTACGCCATCATAGGTATATTCAAAATAATATTTTTGAAAAGGCTTGTGTCCCCAGGCATGGTATACATTGAGTACAAAATGTAAGCGCCACCAATAATTCCAGTCCAAGTCGATGCCTAATCCGGGGAGGATTTGGAAGCTGTCGAAAGGGTCTACGAAGATGGGCCCTTCATAGTTATCATCTATTCTACTATCTATATAAGCTCTTTCGCTAAAACTTGCAGTAGCTACGGCATTCTCAAATATTATTCGCAACTGAGGCATTAGCTTCAGACCGCTTGATGATTTCAATAGATTATATCCTCCTTTCAATTCATATCGATGGACGGTAGTTGCAGCAGTTGCATTTCCTCTCCAAAAGTCAGTCTTTAATTTAAACCCCGTAGTACCTCTATAAAACGCATAAGCCAAACCTAATTGAACCTTTTTATTCTTAGCATAGTAGTCAAAATGAAAAGAAAAGTAATCGTCAAGATCTCCTTCCTCAAATTGACCAATTACAGGAGTAATGGTTTTTGAATTATACCACACTTTTCCTGGTCGGATACTGAATACTTGACTATATCCATATTGAACAAACAATAACAGTAGAAACAGGAAATAGATTTTTTTTTCCATTCGCTTATTTTTTTATAGGAGTTGGAGAAATAAAAATTTCTCCAACTCCTAAAGCCTTTAATACAAATATAATTTCCCTCCATTTTGCGTATAACTCACTACCTGTCCATTAGCCTTCATTTTATGAGTAGACCAAAGTTGATAGGGATTTATTCTCGGATCATTAGGATCATCGATGTTTCTTTGTACATTTCCACTATCCACTTCCGTTTCTTCTTCAAAAGGAATTTCATGTAAAAGACAATTTCCATTTTGCCGCCTAAAGTGAATGCCTTCTAAACTGATCCAAACTTGTTCTGTTTTTTTCCCAAAAAAGGCGACACCATTATGCTTTAAAGTTTTTGTGATAGATCCTACGTCACCCGGAGTAATTATAGTCTTATCAATCCAAATGGTACAATCCATTCGCCAAACTTCTCCTCCAATGATAAAATCTTGCTTATCCTTTACCTTGTTCCTTAACTTACAATCCGGCTCAATCACCACAATTTTAGTATACTCACAAGCCACACTACCATCCCCTCTTTTAATCTGACAAGTTACGGGCACTACATCCGGTACACTTTGGCCATAAGTATGGGTAACCGGAATACCAGCATCAGTTGTACCATCACCAAAAATCCAATGGACATAAAAACCAGGATCGCTTGGTGGGTAATCTAAGTTAAAGCGGATCATACGACTTCCCAGTTGTAAAACCTTAAAATCCGGTAAATCGCAA
>CALLVY010000806.1 GCA_938015925.1 uncultured Saprospiraceae bacterium | reverse complement strand
TGCATTAGCCGCAGATCAAATTTACTTTAACTCTTCCTATCATCTACAATCTTTTACTCAAACGCTTGAGCCTTTTTTAAAACAGTTTCCTGATTTTAAAGAGCTGCAAAATATAAAAAGCATCAAGGCAAAAAGTCAAGTACTTCCACTGGGGTTGGATTTGAAAAAAATGGATCAGTATCGCGTGGATAAAAGGACGGACCTTCCTGTTATTTTATGGAATCACAGGTGGGAATATGATAAAAATCCGGAGCTTTTTTTTCAGAGTTTAATTCGTTTGGCTCAGGAGAAAATAGATTTCAAATTGTTCGTTTTGGGTGGTCAATACCAAAAAAGTCCGGCCATTTTTGCAGCAGCTAAAATGCAATTGTCAGATAGAATTTTGCATTGGGGTTTTGCTGAAAACTATGAAGATTATGCCCATTGTTTGTGGCAAGCCAATCTCTATCCGGTCACGAGCAATCAAGATTTTTTCGGTGGGAGTGTGGTCGAAGCGATCTATTGCGGAGCTAGTCCCTTACTTCCACAGCGCCTTGCTTATCCGGAACATATTCCAGTCTCCAAAAGAAAACAGCATTTTTATCAATCTCCAGAGGACTTTTACCAACAGTTGAAAAGACTGGTTTTGGACTTTGAAAAAAATCGTAGCCTTATTTTTGAGAATGACGAAATCCAAAATTTTGTAGCTCGCTATGATTGGAGTACCTTAGTACCTCAATATGATCAAATTTTTTCCACTTGAGTTGACTACCGCGCATGCAAAGTATTTCCTATAAAAGAAGAAAGGTAAGTTTCACCGTAGAAGGTGCTGGATTTCCTCTAGTATTAATTCACGGTTTTTGTGAAGATTCCCGAGTTTGGGAAAACTTAACACCTGAGTTAGAAGCTTTTCAAGTAATAAAAATAGACCTTCCTGGCTTTGGAAATTCCGAAGCATTGGAAGATTTAAGCGTCGAATATTTCGCGGAAGTCATTAAGGCTGTTTTGGATCATTTGGACATCAAAGAATGTATTTTGATTGGACACAGCATGGGCGGTTATTCTACTTTGGCTTTTGCAGAATTGTATCCTGATTATCTACGCGGCTTTGGAATTTTCCATTCTCATCCTTTCGAAGATACCGAGGAAGGAAAGGAGAAACGACAGAAAAGCATCGACTTTATTTTAAGAAATGGAACGATCCATTATGTCAAACAGTTGATTCCAAAACTCTTCCCTCCTGGTTTTATTACCAGTAAAAGATACCTCGTCGATCGACTGGTTTTTAATGCCAGCAAATATAAAGAAAGAGGAATTCTCGGTGGGCTCATCGCGATGCGCAATCGTACCGATCGAAGTCATGTACTCCGGAACGCAAAAGTACCGGTGCTTTTTATTTTGGGTAAAAAAGACGATCTCCTTCCTTTTGAAAAACAAGTAGAACAATGTCATTTGCCAGATATTTCTACTGTTCATATTTTTCCGCATATTGGTCATATGGGCCAATTGGAAGCCCCTAAGAAAACTGGAATAGCCATTCGTAAATTTTGCGATTTTTGTTTGAGCTAGACTAGTACACTGTGTTTTAATTTTCAATTATGAATCTATTTCTCTATTTCCTGGCTATTCTCCCTGGACTCTTGATTAGTTTTTATGTTTTTTGGTTGGATCGAAAAAATCCGGAATCAAAAATTAGCTTGCTTATTTGTTTTGTATTGGGAATGTTGGTGACGATTCCTGCCATGAAATTTGAAGAAATCGAATTGCTTTTACAAAACGATCAAGGGCAATTGTCTTTCGCCGCATTGACTTTTTCCACTTTTGTATTGGTCGCCATTGGGGAAGAATTTTTTAAAACGCTGCCGCTTTTACTTTTTGCTTTTCCAAAAAAATATTTTGATGAACCACTAGACGGAATTGTTTTCGCTGTAATGATTGCCATGGGTTTTGCAACCATTGAAAATATATTTTACGCTTATCGTTTTGGAATGAGTACGACTTTGGTGAGAGCTTTTACTGCTGTCCCAGCGCATGGTGCTTTAGCGGTGGTCATGGGTTATTATGCGGGCTTGGCCAAATTTGATCCGGAACGAAAATACAAACTACTCGCCATTGGCTTTCTCCAAGCGGTTTTGATTCACGGATTTTACGACTTCTTTATCATTCAAGAATACAATGAAGATTTGATGGCTTTTGCTGCACTGATCTTAACATTGGCCATTTATTATGCCATCCAATTGGTCAGAAAACATCGACATGCTTCGCAAATAGCAATCGCTCTTGAGGAAGAGCATCCTTTGGAAACAGAGGAAGATAGGGAAGCAGAAATTTAAAAAAATTCCTACTCACTTTTATACAAGACCAATCCTTTTAGATAAGATCCCTCCGGATGAAATAAACTCACGGGATGATCTGCTGGTTGAGAAATGCGATGCATCACTCTGATTTTACAATTGGCTTCAATGGCTGCCGCCACCAATGTATTGTAAAACAAACGATCATCGACTACTTGCGAACAAGAAAAAGTAAAGAGTATTCCTCCTGGTTCCAATCGTTTTAAAGCCATCATATTGAGGCGTTTGTATCCTTGAACGGCATTGTGGCGCTTGGAAATATTTTTGGCAAAAGCTGGCGGGTCTACCACCATCACTTCATACCTTTCGCCTTCTTCTTCTTTGAGAAATTGCATGACATCTTCTGCATAAGAAACATGTTCTCCGGAGTAGGAATTGATGGCCACATTACGATCGGTCCATTCCATGGCTTTTTTCGAAACGTCCACAGAGTGAACCAAAGAGGCACCCGCTGCCAAAGCATAAATAGAAAAGCCTCCGGAATAACAAAAGGCATTAAGTACTTTTTTTCCTTTGACGTATTGGCTGAGCAATTGTCGGTTTTCTCTTTGATCTAAAAAGAATCCTGTCTTTTGTCCGGTCTCCCAATCTACCCAAAAACGATGGCCATATTCTAATACTTCTCCGGGTTCACTTTTTCCAAATACATATTTATTTTCCATTTCCTTCGCATAACGAGGAGGGAGCGTTTCTGCACTTTTGTCGTAAATCGCTTCGAGATTTTCCCCAAATACTTCTTGCAAAGCATTGGTGATTTGCGTCATTTGTCGGTGCATCCCGATGGAATGACATTGTACGACAACCGTCTTTGCATACACATCTATGATGAGGCCAGGAAGTCCGTCGCCTTCTCCGTGTAACAAGCGATAACAATTCGTCTCTTCTGTGGGTAAACCCAAGCGACTTCTAAAATTATAGGCTTCTTGAATTCTTTGTTTCCAAAAGGCATCTCCTAAATCTGTGGGTTCGAAAGAACACAAACGCACGACAATGCTTTTGCCCGATTGGTAATGTCCGGTGGCTAAGTATTGGCCTTTGTTAGAATAAACTTCTACGGCTTCTCCATCACTAGGTTGTTCGTCCATACGGCCGACCGCTCCGGAGAAAATCCAGGGATGTTGACGGAGGGGAGAGGCTTCTTTTCCACGGCGCAGATTGATGCGTTTCATTGGTATTGATTTTTGCTGCTGCAAATGTAGAAAAATTTAGGTCAGTAATTTTATTGATTAGTTTTCTGGGAGTGTATTCCCCACTTTTATTCAAAAAAGAACTTTTTATAAAAACACAAAAATCTAATTTCGCAAAATTTTCACCAAGCCCTTTTGATCGCCCATTCTAATTTGTAAAACAAAAATTCCGGTGTTCTTTTTTTCAAAATCAAGGTTTTCTTTCCACATTGTTGATAACTTGTTAAAAGTCCATTCTTCCAGTTGACGACCTTGAATGTCTACTAAAGTCAGTTGAACTTCTCCAAGATAATCTCCTTGCAAAGACAATTGAATTGGACCTGAACTTGGATTGGGATTAATTTGAATATTGGTATTTTCTAATTGTAAATTTTGATTCGAAGTTAAAATAGTCGCGGCACCATATTCATTGCTGTAATCTGTATTTTCAAAATCATTGGTCGCTCTGACGCGGTAGAAATAACTCCGGAATGGAGTGAGATTGGTGTCGGTATAATAATTTGTATTGGCGGGGATTTGAGCGATTTCTGTATAATTCTCATTGCTGTTTTTGGATCGCTCCAGGAGGAATGCAGTCTCTGTTCCGGAGTTGTCTTTCCATTGCAATTGGATATTGGTTTCGGAAGTCGCCCAAGCGGTCAGATTCGAGGGCGCCAAAAATTCACTGCATTCAGCGTCTTGATAATTTTTGACTTCGTTTCGTAAGTTGGCAAATAAGGGATAGAATAAATCGCCGGGACATTCGGTATTACAACCATCTTTATGACCAGAAATATTGGCTAAAGTTTTATTGGAAGAAGCATGAAAAGTCATCGCGATAGGGTCTATGTTGATATCGCAGGCTTTCCAGGAAAGCATTTGCTTTAGTTGATCCAATGCAGCGGTACTTGGAGCGACGAGGTTGAAATTCCCCAGCATACAAATTCCAGCGGTTCCGCCATTATTACCACAAAAATGAGCGCCTTGAATATTGTCTCCTCTCCCTTCATAAACAAGTCCGTTTGGATCAATCAACCAGTTGTAACCAATATCATCCCAGCCATTTGTATTTACATGATAATCCCAAATGCTCCGGACTACTCCGGACCAATTTGAACTGGCATTGGTACCTGCTGCATGATGTACGATCAAATGGGTAACCGTTGTTTGTTGAGGATTGGGATGTTCTGCACAATCATTTGTTGGACACCATTCCTGGCGATTTAAAATTTCGGGTTGCGGACAAGGACAAGCGGCAGTACTTTGCAATACTTCTTGAGTATTCATTTTTTTAGGCACACTAATTCCGGGGCTATAGAAATGTAAGTCTAAATTTTCCAGCTTATCCTCTTCACCAGTATTTCCTATTAGTGCCAATTTCAATCTTCGATTTTCTTGTTCTTTAAAAATCAAGGTACTTACTTGTCGTCCGTCCTGACTTTGATAATGGCTATCCGCTTTTAGCAATTGCCAATCTTTGTCTTCTTCTTCAAATTGATAATAGAGCATAAGTGGCTGCGTTCCGGAGTATTTCCAAGCTATAGAAAAAGCCAAAAAAGGTTGGGCTTCAATTGGAATTTCAATCCAATCGGTTTGCAGTCCTTGACTTCCGAAGGAAGCAAAAATAGCACCATGGGCATCGAATATTAGAGATGGGCTTTGGTTAAATTGTTCCGGAGTGATGGACAAAACAGCACGTTGGGTATCTTGGGCTTGGATACAAAGAGAAAAACACAACAATAAATAGAATAAGCAGATTCTCATTTTTTTAGTTTTTTATTATTCGCATGTCGCTCTGCATCTCGGATAGATTTTTTTTCGAGGTTTTTTTCTAATGCACTAGTCAAGTCTATACCTGTTTGATTCGCCAGGCAAACCAAAACAAAAAGGACATCAGCCATTTCATCGGCGAGGTCTTCTTTGGCAGAAGCTTCTTTTTCTTTGGTTTTAAACGACTGTTCACCATACATTCGTGCCATTAAACGAGCGACTTCTCCAACTTCTTCGCTCAGTATGGCGGTATTGGTCAATTCATTATAATAACGAATGCCAATGGTATTGATCCAATGATCTACCTTTTCTTGTACTTCTTGAAGTGTCATTTTATTCTTTTTGCTGGGTATCTATAATTATGGTGACTGGACCATCATTTAATAATTGTACTTTCATATCTGCGCCAAATTCACCGGTACCGACTTTTAAGCCACTCGTTTCTTTTATTTTTTCAACAAAGGCCTCATACATGGGAATGGAAAATTCAGGTTTGGCGGCTCGAAGGTAAGAAGGACGATTTCCTTTTTTGGTACTGGCGTGTAAGGTAAATTGGCTGACTACTATTATTTCACCATTGGCATCTTGTACAGATCGATTCATAACCCCTTCTTCATCCGGGAAAATTCTCAATCTCGATATTTTATTACAAAGCCATTCTATATCTGCGGGGGTGTCTACTGCTTCTATGCCTAATAAAATCAATAGGCCTGTACCGATGGAGGATTTTACTTTTCCTTCAATAGTCACGGAAGCTTCGCTTACTCTTTGGATAACTGCTCGCATTTTATTTCGTTTTAGAAAACAAAATAAGAGATTGACACCATATATATAGTATAGACTTGATTATTAAACTTTTTTACGGCTTTGCCTTTTTCTAAGCAACTGAATTCTCATTCGGTGATGTCTTTGTAAAAGAACAGGATATAGATTTCCTATTATGTTTATGACTAAAGTCCAAATTGCCAATCCCGTTTTTTGGATAGCTAGAAAATAGAGACTTATAAAAATTAAGAGTACAAAAGGGATTAAATGACCGAATTCAGATTTTTTGGATTGGACCACTAGGTTTTTGATGCCATCCTTTGTTCCATCAAAATGTTTTGCCCTTTGCGTTTTACTTTTCCATAAGGTAGCCAAGAGCATTTTTCTAAATGCATTTACATTTAGGCTTTTGCATACTTTCTTTAATCTTTTGGGTTGATGTATTTTATAATAAGCATCTGGAATAAGGTTTTGGGTAGGAAATCCAAATCCTGCGAAAGCAAAAACTCCTGTAAGGAAAAGATTAATTAACCAGGCTAAGAGTACAGTCATCCACAAGGATTCTATTTCCATCAAAGGAATACTGTACAATAGATTATAAGATTGTAGAATTAGGAATAGAGAGGAAAGTAGAAAAGTTATTTTCTTAAACATTTTCAATTACTTGGGGTTTCAAAATCAAAACAGAGTCGGTGGCTCCGGAACTCTTTGGTGCAAGTCAATCGAATTATTACTTGGTGAATTGAGTGCATCTGATATTCTATAGAGATCCAGTTTTTGATTGGCCAATGGTTGTAACATATCGAGGGCACTATTTAATGGAATTTTATCTAACCATTTTTGCTGTTGCTCTTGTTCTTCAAAAATAACAGGCATCCGCAAATGCAAATCACTCACCTCTTCATTGGCAGTTGTAGTGATGATCGAAAAACTATTAATGGTACTATTCCCATCGGTCCACACATCCCATACTCCAGCTAGTGCCAACAAGCGATCATCTTTTGCTTTGATTCGATAGGGTATTTTATTTTGTCCTTCTCTGCGCCATTCATAAAAACTATCGGCTACTACCAAACAGCGTTTTTGTCGAATCGGCATTCGAAAGGAAGGCTTGGAGGAAATACTTTCTCCTCTTGCATTAATTAGCTTCCCACTATTTTTCCCATCGTTCGACCAATAGGGAATCATTCCCCAGGCAAAGCGCTGTAATTTTTCTGGATGATCATTGGTGATCACATAAGCCGAATGAGTAGGAGCAATATTGAAACTCAATTCCAATTCTTCTGCTACAGATATTCCAAACTGCTCTTGAATTTTTTCTTTTGATGTTGCTAAGGAAAAGCGACCGCACATAGTATGATTTGTTTTGAGCTTGTTTAATGTTTATTGTCTTTGACTGTTTCTGGGTTAGAGTAAAATAAGGTCATGAAGTATAATGAGAAATAATGCTCGCCGCTTTTGCGGCTCCCTCCTTATATATAGTGTAATGCATTTTTCTTTCCATCCTCTTTAGTTCGCCATCGCTCCTAAGTCTCCAGCGTCGATTCGGTCATAATTACGAAATATAGGAAGAAAATGGCAGAATCAGTTTCCACACCGTCTTTTTCACTAAAATCATAAGGCCCCGAAAATCAATGCTTTATAAAAAACAGTTTTCAACAAGAAGGGAACTATAAGTGTTAGTTAAGTGGTGGATAAGTGTATGAATTCTCCACAGCTACTAAGAAGATAAAATTATAATATATAATTCTCTGGTGGATGGTCGCAAAAATGTTGAATTACACATCACTTACTGACATCCGGAAAGAAAAACTCTGTGACTCCGGAACAATTATTTATTCCGTGAAGAACTTATCCACGCGATGTTTATAAAGTCGTAAGTAATTGATAATGAAGAAGAGAGGATGTTGGTAGAGCTGTTGATAAGCTAGTGGAAAATCTTAGTAGCGATTTGACAAAGGAAATTAGATTTTATTTATCCCCATACTAACAGCTATAATGA
>CALLVY010000805.1 GCA_938015925.1 uncultured Saprospiraceae bacterium | reverse complement strand
CGGTTTTCGCAAAAGAGATTGGGTAGGAATCGGAGCTAGCCTTTATAGTGATGAAGCTGGAAGTCTTAACCTTGGACAAGATTATATCCAGGGATCTATTGCTTATCACATTGGTTTGGATAAAAAACAAAAATCAGTTTTTACCAGTGGTGTTCACGGGGGGATTGGGAATAGAAGTTTTGATGGAACCAATGCGGTCTTTGCACAGGATCTTGTGGATGACTTTAATTTTTCTCCTATTAATGGTTCTAAGACTTCTTATGCACCAGATGGTATGGGAGAAAGTCATTTCGAATTGGGTGCAGGCCTTTTGTATCGTTCTCAAGTCAACAAAACGACTGGCTTTAATATTGGTTTGGCCTTTAAGCACATCGTACCAGCTGGAGCAATGTCTTATAGAATTGTAGATAGTTTAGTAAATGCTACCCTTCCTTTATCTCTGATTTTTCATACCCAACTGGATTTGAAAATGAATAAGAAGTGGTCGATTACTCCTGCTCTAGCGGTTCAAAGTGCAGGCCCCGCGACTACTGCTCAGGCGCAAGCAATGCTAGGTTACTTGTTTAATGAAAAGAAAAATGTGTTATTAAATTTTGGTTTAGGCTATCGCTTTGGTGATGCTGGACAGTTCTTAGTTGGAATGGATTATGGCTCCTTTAGGGTTGCTGCTAGTTTTGATCTGACCCTGTCGAGTCTGGCTGCGGTCAATAATAATATTGGTGGCTTTGAATTGGGCGTTTCCTACATTGGAAGAATCTACAAAGATCCCGCAGTCAAACCTGTTATTTTCTGTCCAAGATTCTAATTGGTCTTAAAACTTATTTTTAAACAGTAAAAAGGCTAATAAAAAACAACTATGAATTCAATTAACTTGAATATAAAAAACCTAAAATCTTTCGGCCTGCTGTTTGCCTTTTGTATGGCATTCATTTCAGGTATAGATGCTCAACCAATTACGACCACTAGTCTCAAAAAGATGGTGGAAAAAGCAGAGATGAGTCTGGAGAATAACGATTATTATTCTGCTTTGGAATGGTATGAGTTAAGCTATGATGAAGATCGCAATTTTGATGTCGCGGTAAAGATCGCAGAATTGCATTATAAGCTTCGCGATTATGTAAAAGCTGGAAGGGCTTATAAAAGAATTGTGAACAAAAGAATGAAGAAGGGACGCCCGAATCCTTATATGCCGGATGCTCGATTGATGTATGCCAAAATGTTGAAGTATCAAGGGATGTATCAAGAGGCTAGAGCAGAATTCCAATTGTATATCAGCGAAGCCGAAGACTTTGAAAAAATCAAAGAAGCAAAATTGGAGATCACCGGAATCGCATTGGCTTTGGAAATGGATGACCAACTAGGAATCAGCGTTTCCAATCTCGGTAAAAAAGTCAATTCTAAATATTCTGAATATTCACCAGTATTGGTCAATGACCGGGATTTATATTTTACTGGTTTTCAAAGAAACGAAGTCCTAGTCTTGGATGGAAAAGAAAAAGATAGATTCTCGAAAGTATTTGTTTCTTCCAAAGAAGAAGAGGGCTATACGAAAGCTAAAGAATTGCCTAGCGATAATATCCACCGAGATGGGTACCATATCGGTAATGTCTCTCTATCGGTTGATCAAAAGACGATGTACTTTACCAGAGCAATCCTTGATGGAAATGACTTGAAAGAAAGTAAAGTTTTTATCAGTAATATGGGCGATGAAGGTTGGGGCCCCGCTGTGGAACTAAAAGGAATCAATGGCGATTATATCGTCAAGCAACCTACCGTTGGCCAACTGTTCAACAATGAAGTAATCATATTTGCTTCTAATATGGACGGAGGATATGGAGGTTTTGATTTATACTATTCTACCCGTACAGGAGATGGATATACGCCACCAATCAATCTCGGCGAAATCGTCAATACCAAACAAGACGAAGAATCTCCTTTCTACCTCGACGGAACACTTTACTTTAGTTCGATGGGGCATCCTGGAATTGGAGGTTTTGATATTTTTAATTCTTTGTGGAATGGAAGTAGTTGGAGTATCCCCAATAATTTGGGTAAGCCTTATAACTCAAGTGTAGATGATCTTTACTTCAGCATTGATGAAGAAGGTTATAATGGTTTTATGGTTTCGAATCGAACAGGGACCCGTTCTGTGAAAAGTAAAACTTGTTGTAATGATATTTACATTGTGAATAAAGAAAAGATTGTTTTAGAATTGGTCGCTTCGATGTTTTCATTAACGGTTCCACTCGATAGTGTGTCGGTCAGTTTTGCCGATTATACCAATGCTGAATTGGGAGAGGTGCAATCTAGAATGAAACGAGATACCAATGTTTATTCTTTCGCCTTATCACCAGATAAGTCTTACCGCATTGTAGCACGTCGCGAAGGATTTTATCCAGACTCTCTGGAATTCAATACTGTGGGCATTACTGCTTCTCAATTATTTGAAAAGAAATTGGATTTAAAACCCATTCCTAAGGCACCGAAAGAACCAGAGGAGGAGTACGAAGAATTTACGATCAACGAAGCGATCCGTTTGAATAACATTTATTACGATTATGATGATGATAAAATTCTAAAGGATGCAGAACAAGATTTGATCGTCGTACTCGAATTGATGAATCAATATTCAGACATGGTGATTGAATTGGGCTCGCACACGGATTCACGAGGACCGGGGCAGTACAATCAGGCATTGTCTCAGCGAAGAGCTGATTCGGCCAAGAAATGGCTAGTCAAAAAAGGAATATCAAAAGAACGAATCCAGGCGGTAGGTTATGGAGAAAAAAATATTCTCAACCATTGTGTGAATGGTACCAAATGCGAGGATGAAGAACATCGCTTCAATCGTCGAACAGAAATTAA
The DNA here is from genome assembly GCA_938015925.1 of uncultured Saprospiraceae bacterium. Lineage (GTDB taxonomy): Bacteria > Bacteroidota > Bacteroidia > Chitinophagales > Saprospiraceae > CALLVY01. The sequence continues at coordinate 8,911 of CALLVY010000805.1, read as the reverse complement.
AATTACTGCTGGGCCAAAAACGATTCAGGTCAAGAAAACGCGTTTGAGAAAAAGATAAGTGTCGTTACGGTAGTAATGATCTTTGAAAAGCGACTATGGCCCAATCATGGATCATAGTCGCTTTTGGTTTTCTAAAAGCCATCTAGAATGGCTTTGTTTTTGTCGCTTTGATTTTGTTCGCTTTTCTGCTTATTGAGGGGCAAAAGAAAACAAAAACCATTGTTTTTCGTTTTGTCTTTGGTAGATAAAAAGAACCTTTTAAATTGCTAAAATTTTTATCCTATGTTTAAATCAATAATTACCACTTTCTTTGGACTGTCCTTACTCTTCTTGTTTCCAGCATGTACTGCTCAAAAGGCCAACAAAACGGCTAAGGAAATGCAATCCATCAAGGATAAAGTAAACATTGATCCGATCTTTCAATTAGAAACTCCGCGTCATGATTTTGGGACGATTAAGTTGGGTGAAAAGCCGGCCTATACTTTTGTATTTACCAATACCAGTAGCGAAGACTTAGTCATAGAATTGGTATCGGGCTGTCATTGTACCAAGATAGATGCACCGCAAGGGAAGGTTTTTAAGCCAGGAGAAAAAGGAGAAATAAAAATTGTTTACGATAGCGAATTAGAAGACGGACTTGGAGAACACAATAAAACGATAGATATTTTGCTGGAACAAGAAGATCCTCAAACGGGCTATCAAATTATCAAAGAGGCCAAGTTTAAGGTGATCATTGAAGAATAGGTTTTGGCCAAGTCTGCTAGGATAAAGGACTTTTAAAGTCCTGGAAAAAAAGCATCTTGGAAATGCTGAATGTCAAAAGTGTTCTCGCTTTGATATAAAATAGTGATGATGTCAAAACGGACTTCTCCTTCGTGGTCTTTTTGATATTGATATTCGACGGCTGCATGAATGATTAGCGTTTTTTTATTTTCATCTACAGCAAGTGCAATATCTGCCAATTGACCACCACTGCGAGTTTTTACTTCCACAAATACCAATACTCCCTCTTTCAGTACAATCAAATCAATCTCTGCCCGATGATGCCGCCAATTGGATTCCAGGATCTGATAGCCTTCTCTTTCCAAATATTCTGCTGCTATTTTTTCTCCAGATTGCCCCAATTCATTGTGTGATGCCATCGACGTTTGTTTTAGGAATTTGAAAATTCTTATAAAAATAGGGTAGACTTTACTGAATATTAAAATTAACTGAGTAAAATTGCACCCGCTTTGCTATCGACTCGTAAATACTAGCGAAGTATTTCTCCCAAATTTAAATTAAAGTACCATGTTAAATCGACAAAATCCGCGTCAAACTTCTGCCTGGGCAGCCTTGGAAATTCATTTTGAAGCAATGAAAGGAGCTTCTATGAAAACTTTATTCCAAGAGGATCCTGCGCGCTTTGATAAATTTTCGCTGCAACTAGAAGACATGCTAGTCGATTTTTCGAAAAATATCATCACGCCAGAAACGCTCAATCTGCTGATCAATCTCGCCGAAGAAACCCAATTGAAAGAAAGCATCGAAAAGATGTTTGGTGGAGAAAAAATAAATGAAACAGAACAAAGAGCGGTTTTACATGTCGCCTTACGGAACCTGTCCAATGATCCCATTTTGGTAGATGGTGTTGATGTCATGCCTAAGGTGAATGAAGTGATGCAACAAGTTGAAGACTTTTCCAATAAGATTATCTCTGGAGAATGGAAAGGCTATACTGGAAAAGCCATTACCGATATTGTCAATATCGGAATCGGTGGTTCCGATCTTGGTCCTGTGATGGTTACAGAAGCGCTTCGCCCTTATTGGCAACCCAATATGAATTTACATTTTGTATCCAATATTGATGGGACGCATATTTCTGAAACTTTGCGCAAGCTTTCTCCAGAAACGACTTTATTTATTGTCGCTTCCAAATCGTTTACCACACAAGAAACGATGACGAATGCCTTCTCTGCCCGACAGTGGTTTTTGACGAACGGAGGCGCGGAGGAAGCAGTGGCAAAACATTTTGTCGCAGTATCGACCAATGCCAAGGATGTGAAAAAATTTGGAATTGATACCGCTAATATGTTTGAATTTTGGGATTGGGTAGGTGGTCGTTTTTCTTTGTCTTCAGCGATTGGATTACCTATTGCTTGTGCGATTGGTTTCGAAAATTTTAAAGAACTACAAGGTGGATTGCATGTGATGGATCAGCATTTTCGCGATACCCCATTTGACAAAAATATTCCTGTATTACTTGCATTAATCGGGGTGTGGTATACCAATTTTTTTGGAATAGAATCAGAAGCTATTTTACCTTACGATCAGTACCTCCATCGTTTTGCTGCTTATTTCCAACAAGGCAATATGGAAAGCAATGGGAAGTCTGTAGATCGAGCAGGTGATCCGATTGAATATGCAACGGGACCCATTATCTGGGGAGAACCGGGTACCAATGGTCAACATGCTTTTTACCAATTGATTCATCAAGGGACTCGGATGATTCCTTGTGATTTTATCGCAACGGCGGTGAGCCATAACCCTTTGGGGAATCACCATCAAATTTTACTCTCCAACTTCTTTGCACAGACGGAAGCTTTGATGAAAGGAATGACGGCAGAAGAAGTTCGTGCAGACCTGGAAAAATCTGGGAAAAGCGAAAGCGAAATTGCTCAACTTTTACCCTTTAAAGTTTTTACCGGCAATCGACCAACGAATTCTATTTTGCTCAAAAAACTAAGTCCCAAAAGCTTGGGAATGATGATCGCTATGTATGAGCAAAAGATTTTTACGCAAGGAGTGATCTGGAATATTTTCAGCTTTGATCAGTGGGGAGTTCAGTTGGGGAAATTATTGGCCAATCAAATTTTACCTGAGTTGGAAGGTGATGAACCGGTCGATGCTCATGATGCTTCTACCAATGGTTTGATCAATGCTTATAAAGCCATGCGATAAGTTTGTATTTAATAATCTTAATCCACTTTTACTTAGAAATTGACCATATCGAAAACGAATATTTCCCTGCGTCAAGCCCATCTTTCTGATTTAGAATTATTACTACATTGGGATAAACAGGAGCATGTCATTGCCTCTGATCCTGATGAGGATTGGAATTGGGAATATGAGTTGCAGCGTTTTCCGCCTTGGCGAGAGCAATTGATCGCTCAGCTAGATGGAAGACCAATAGGTGTTTTGCAAATCATAGATCCAGCCGAAGAGGAATCTCACTATTGGGGAACGGTTCCAACGAACCTCCGGGCAATTGATATTTGGATTGGAGAAAAAGCAGACCTTGGAAAAGGGTATGGTACTCAGATGATGAGCTTGGCACTCAATCGTTGTTTTCGTGAAGAAGAGGTTTCAGCGGTGTTGATAGATCCATTGGAAAGTAATACTGGAGCAATCCGGTTTTACGAGCGGATGGGGTTTCAGTTTGTAGAGAAGAGAATTTTTGATACGAGTGTTTGTTTGGTTTATCAAATCAGTCGAGAAGATTGGAGGAAGAGGGAAGGGTAAAGGTTTGATCTCGCACTTTTGGATGGTCAATAAATTAGCAAATCCTATTATCTAAAAAGATAATAGGATTTGTTAATTGTAAGTTTTCTTAATGTTTGTTTTGTTGAAAAAAAATCAAACTACAATCGGAGCCGCCACACACTCTTCCGGAATTGCAAATGCTTTTACCAAATCACTGGATTGATACCGCAAGTCCTTGCAAAGTTTATCGACCATTCTTCGAATGGCTTTGGTCTTGGCACCTTGCATGTAACCTTGTTCGAGATACCAGCCCTTGTGTTGCTCGATGGTGTGCAGAGCGTAAAGATCACAAAGTCTTTTTAAAGTACTTTGCAATGCTGGTGCTGCCTCTTTTATTTTTAAATGAAATTGTTCCAATACCACTCGTTCTACATAAGCTTCCGCTAAGTTGACCATATGTACTTGGCAGCGAAGGAAGGCATCATAGGGATCTATTCTGCGTCCAAGATAATTGCGCATTCGCGAGCTTACCGAATACAATAATTCTCTTTCTCTAAAAGTAAAAGTCTCCAACTGAAATTCAGGATCTAATAAATGTTCGGCATCATTTCGGCGAGTTTGGAAAGGATTGTTTTTAGAAACGGTATCTCCTACCTGACTGGTAATAAAACGAATCACTGCCCGGAATCCCTCATCATGAAATTCTTTTTTAAAATCGGAAAGTAAACCCTTGGCGACCAACTGCATCAATACCGTATTGTCTCCTTCAAAGGTGGTGAAGATATCTGAATCCGCTTTGAGATCTGCAAAACGATTTTCTGCCAAATAACCTTTACCTCCACAAGCTTCGCGGCATTCTTGAATACTTGCCGTAGTAAACCAAGTGGCATAAGATTTTAAACCCGCTGCCATCGTTTCTATTTCCCGAATATCTTCTTCCGTTCGATGGATATAGCGATTGGTCAAGTGAAGCAAGCCAAAATGTAAAGCATAGGTTTTGGCGAGTAAAGGCATCAAACGTCTTTGATGCGTAGGATAATCTAAAAGTACCGTTTCGGGCTCTCCATCTTTAGGAGCAAATTGGCGTCTCTTTAAAGCATAGCGAATCGCAATCGCCAAAGAAGTTTTGGTCGCACTTAATCCTGCTCTTGGTACACTAACTCGACCACCGACTAAGGTTCCCAGCATCGTGAAAAAACGACGACTCGGATTTTCAATCGGACTAGAATATTCTCCTTGTTCATTAATGTCTCCAAAGCGATTGAGCAAATTCTTTCGTGAAACTTTTACCTGGTCAAACCATATTCTGCCATTGTCTACTCCGTTTAAACCTAATTTATAGCCACAGTCTTCTACCTTAATTCCCGGAAGAAGTTGACCAGCTTTGTTTTTTAATGGAACAAGAATGGCATGTACGCCATGGTTTTCTCCATTGACGATCAGCTGAGCAAAAACAGAAGCCATGTGGCCATGGAGTGCATTGCCAATGTATTCTTTTCCATCTTCGAGGCTTGGAGTATGGACAATGATTTGATCTGTTTTTGCATCATAGGTTGCGGTCGTTTGCAGTCCGCGAACATTAGAGCCATGTCCTGTTTCAGTCATGGCAAAACATCCCGGGAGTTCAAGCGTGCCAATATCAGTCAAATATTTTTCGTGATGGTAGCTGGTTCCCAGCCAATAGACACTGCCACCAAACAAACCAAACTGCACACCAAACTTTATAGCCAAACTAAGATCGTGATAACCAATGCTTTCAAAAACTGCAATATAAGCCCCCATGTCATCCTTACCACCATTGGCTTCTGGAAAAGCGATTGCCCCCATTCCTTGTTTGGCCATCGCCTTGCACATGTCCAAAATTTTTAAGCGGTAGGCATCTTTATCTCTTAAATTGGGGTGACTGAAAAAAGGGTCTTTTAGAAGCGTTTTGGTTTTGTTGATCGTATCTGCAAAATCATCATTGAGCAAATCGGTCATTCCATTGATGTCAAATTGATCTGCAGCTTCAATGGAGGAATCTACTTCTTGTGCTTGTTCGAGACTTATTAGATTTCGATAATTGTCAATTCCTGACAAACCGAGAGCTTCTTCGACTTCTTTCAAGGCTTGGAAAGTTTCTGGTGCCGTCCACTTCATTTGATCTTCCTGTCCAGCACTTTTTTTGGCCATTTCAATGCCCAATTCTGCCAGGCATTTTTTCTTTTTTATTTTAGAAACTTTGCTCGTTTCCCGAATGAGGCTGACCCAGTGTTTAAATAATTCTGGAGAAGGTGGCGATTGAGGATCGCTCCATTGGTAGAGCAATTCTTTATCTGCTTTATCCAAGAAAGAGAGTTCATTGATTTTTTTGCGAATGAGTTTTACTTCTGTTGGACTAAGTACACTATCGGACCAACCGACATAGTATAGAGGAAGGAGACTCTGGACTCCTGGCGAAAACTGTTTATTAAGGTAAGGTGCTTGGCTCATAATTATTGAAATGGTCTAAGTTTTGTCGGAAACCGACTGAAAGAAGGTTCATGGAATAAACCGATCAATGGAAGTTTCCTATAATAGATCGAAGAATAGCTTTGTGAAACTTCTGATTCCCGAGTGCAATTGTTTATCTGTGTTCTTAAAGATACGGCTTTACCTGAAAAGGGCAAATGAAAAGGAGAGGCTTACTTTGGGGCAGAAAAAAACCAGAGTACAAATGAATGGACTCTGGCTTTGTAGTTTTGTTTTCTCGTATGTCTAATCCTCCTAGGGGGATTAACTGTGTAAAAAGGATGACCTTCTTGCTATAGGGCAGGTGAAGATCGGAACAAACGAGCCGGAGCTCGTTATTTCTTAGGTTATGGTATTTTCAATAGTGAGTACCCTCTTTGACGGAAACGTCAAAAATCTGCCTAGTAGGGCATTTTAATGGGTATTGGTGTGGTGATGTTGGTTCTTGGGTCTTGCAGAAAAGAAAAAAAGGGGGGATTTCTGATCTGCAATTGCCGTTTAGTGTATTCTGTTGTCATTTGGCTGAGTTTCAGCCTTTGCCTTTTTTGATAAATCACAGGCAAGCGTTATTTCATAATGCAAGGGACTATAATTTTATCGGCAATCAATTTAAATAATGTGTTCATTACTTATATTATGAATTATTGCAAATTGAATGCCAAAAAGTGCTTGAGTGCCAAGTTTTTAAAAATTTTATTTTAAATATATGTGTTTGGTTTTTAATGTTTGTTTCTGATAATCTGAGGAGTAGGCATAAAAAAGGCCATCTAAAAGATGACCTTTGTTTGAGCGAAAAAAATATCTCTTGGGGGGGATAAAAGATAAGTCATCGACTCAAGTTCTTGTATGATAGCCTATTTTTGAATTTTAGTAGTGTTTGTTCGCTTTGTAGCTATACTGAAATCAACAAACTATCGTATATTGTCTAATATGATAAAAGCAAATACTATACCAAAAAATTATAATTCGTTTATTTTTTTAATCCTTAATTGGCTGATAGATAGGTTCTCTAGGTAGTTTTCCTTAAGAGATAGCACACTTTATGCACGTATTTTATGAAAAAAAACGGCCACCAAGGGAAGGTGGCCGATTAAACAGACTATGAGAGAACCGCTATGAGAGGAATAATTCGTGTGTAGTTTTCAATATGTTGGAATGATCCATCCTTAAATTGATAGAAAGGATGAAATCAAGGGTATTTTTTTGGGCAAATGTTTTAAACCATAAAATGGATTATTCTTTGAACAGGGATTTTATTGGATAGAAGACAAAGCTTCTATTCTAGTTTGCCGATTATAGGATTTCTCCAATAGTTCTGACCAATTGGCAATATTATCAGGTTTGGGTCTGATCCCGGGAATAGAATAATCTGGTTGAGCAATATGTCGAGAATCGGCATCCCATAATTCTGGATTAGGAATGGGATAATAAAAGACCGCGACCATAAGAGCCAGAAAGGCAGCGAAAAGAAAAAGGTGTTTAGGCATTGTGTTTCATGAATTAGGAGGTAGAAAAAGGAGGAAGAACAAAAAATAATTATAAAGATTTGGGGAAGTTAATTCGGGTTTAATTGTGGCTTGTGATGGTCTTTGGAAATTACAGAGCCACTTTATAAGTAGTCCTAAAATTTCGGAAGAACAAAAAGAGCAATTAACCAAAAAGAAACAGTCAGGTGTTATAATGTATTTTTTCGTGATTCCTAAGAGTAGGTTAAATTCAATAAATCAAAGTTAACCTGGAGGATGTTTAAAAAATTAAAAATCCTCTAACTCAAGAGTGTTTTAGTTTTTAATAGCTTTCAATCTTTCTTTGTTAAAAAAAAGGAGATTTGTTGTTGAAGCAGTTGGATAAAACCAAAATCGGTTTTACTCAAGCCTTATCCCCGGGATTATAGTTTATCTAGTTTATATAATTTGTATTTTTCAATGACATCAATTAGCTTTTTTGCATAATGCTTATCCGTCGCATAACCTGCTTTTTTAAGCCCTTCGGCCCATTTGCGATAATCCAATTCATGCACTTGTAATTTTTTGTATCGGTCGATTTGCAATAATTCGCTATGCACCCGCCAACTCTCCATAGGACTTTCAAATACTCGAAACATATCATATTGACCATCATCGGCATAATTCCTACAAGTACATCCCAGACATTTGGCTTTGCATTTAATGCCAAAGTGATTATTACTTTGTAAAGCGAGTTTGCTTTGACCAGCTCTGCTTTCAATCATGGCTTGCGCCATCTTGATACTGGCAGGAACACCATACTTCTTCATTTCATCTACCGCCATCGGAGCATACTGCTTGATAAAGGCTTTTGCTTTTCTGTTTTGAATCATGGAAACCGACGCTGGCGCCAATTCACTTTTATAAGCAGCTGATTGTGCATCGCCCCCACCACCATCTCGATCTGTCCCAATGATGGATAAAGGAGCTTGCAAGGCTACATTAAATTGCATGTCTTTAACCAATAAAACATAAGCCGCCAATGCTAAAATGGCCAATTTGAACCAAGGAATTTCTACCTCTCCCAAATACTTTTTCCACAAAACAAAAAATCGATGCTTCAAGGCAATGCTTAGCCTTTGTATACCAAGCCAAATTCGTTGAAGTAAAATTTCCAAGATAGGAGTCGCTTGCTCCCCGCTAAGAATTGGCTCTTGTTCCACATACAAGGAACCCTGCTTAGGTTCTTCGAAGTTTAAAGGTTCTGGCACTCTTTTGTCAAAAATGATCAGAGGAATATCAGTCTTAGCTTTTCTCATGGTAAAATGGTTTTGAGAAACTTCGTAAGGCTAAAAATTATTGGACCTCCTCGGAGAGGCTTCTGTAACAGAATTATTTTTTCAACCTTACTTATCGTATCTTGAGTAACTTATTTAAACATTATTGTTGTGTTGCGTATCAAGCACATTGCAAATATAAAACAAAAAGTTTTATTAAGTCAAACTTTTTAAAAC